>JAITUX010000152.1 GCA_031286085.1 Candidatus Adiutrix sp.
CGGCGCGCCGCCGGATGTCTGAGGCGAAGCCGAGTTCCGGCGGCGCTATGCTAAGCCGGGGTCCAGGGGCGGAGCCCCGGCGCGGGTGGGGTCCGGGGCAGGGCTCGCGTAGAGCCCTCCCCCGGCTGGGCGCGGGGCAGCGCCCCGCTAATCCCGCCTGGACCGCCGCCGGCTGGCCAAAGGCCGGCAGCCTGGGCCGTAAAGTTTTTATAATCGGAAGCCCCGGTTTTCACTTGTGAAGACCGGGGCTCCGCCCCGGACCCCGCCAGGGGGAGGGGGCTCGCGCCCCCTGCCCCTGGAACCCCATCCGGCGGCGCACTCAGGCCGGCGGCTGAAACGGGGTGACGGGCGTGCTCAGGGCTCCGTCAATACGGCCTGTAGAAACTCCGTCATTCCCGCGCCAGCGGGAATCCATCCACAAAGTCCGGTTGTCCCGTGTGCGGTCACTCCGTCATTCCGGCGAAAGGTTGACAACCTACGCCGGAATCCATCTTCCCCATCTCCTATCATTTTTATTTGCTCAAAGTGATGTTTCTTTCAGCAAAAACCTTTTTCGCTACATTGACCGCATTAAGCACTTTGGGAAATCCCGTATATGGAATACATTGAATAAAAGTTTCAATGACTTTCTCGGGCGATACTCCCACATTCAAAGACCCATTTATATGAACCTCTAACTGGGCCTCACAGCCTCCGGCAGTCAACAGGCTGGAAATTGTTATAATCTCTCTTTCCTGTAAGGAAAGCCCCTCCCGGCAGTAAACATCCCCAAACGCAAATTCAAGGATATATCTTCCTAAGTCCGGTGCTACTCCATCTAACGAAGCGATAACCCGCTCCCCGGCATGGCCATCCACCTCTTTCAGTCTTTCAGTTCCTCTTTTTATGCGCTCGTTTTCCATTTGCATAGCCTCCTATATTTTGGCATACTCATACCATACAATGTAGAGTTAACTCGATGTCAAGTGTTTTTTAGGAAGACTTTTCATGGGATATGCAATCGGTGAGTTTTCATCAATTACTGGCATTAGCATTTATACCCTGCGATATTACGAAAAAGAAAATTTAATCATTCCAGATCGCAAGGAAAACGGCAGGCGCTTATATTCTGATGGTGATATATCATGGATACAGTTCATCAAACGTCTGAAAGATACGGGTATGCCGATTAAAGAAATACAAAAATACGCCCAGCTTCGGGCGCAAGGCGACAGCACTTTAGAGGAGCGGATGGAAATGTTGATACAGCACCGGGCCGTTCTGAAAGATGAAATTGCCGCTATGCAGGAAAATCTTACAAATCTTGACGATAAGATCAGCTATTACAAAACGGAAATAAAGAAAAAACATCAATACGCCGGATAGGGTAAAATGGGCATAAGAAAAGACAGGAGCATGATAGCCAACAATGGCCCGTGTTCCCGTCTTTATTTCGTTAGCGGCCACTTCGGGCCAACTTGGCCCGAAGTAGCCGCTAAACTATTTTGAGATTATTTCAGGAGTGCTTATATACATAGATATTTCTCCGCATTTAGGGCAAATCGCTATGTGTGGCTTTTCGATTTCTTTCTTAAACATTCCTTTCTTCGTAATTCTAATTCCATATTGCCCTCGATCAACTTCGCCGGAATTCTTGGAGCGGTTTGCCAATTCAGCCTCTTTCCTGTAAAATCCCCAAAATGACCGGAAATTAAACGCCCGCGGCCGCCGGCCCCCGGGGAGCCAAAAAGAAACGGCGGAGGAGGCCTTGTGCCAAGAATTAAAACCGAAGGCCATTGTTATGTTTGCGGCAAGACCCTCGGCCAGGCGGCCATGAAAAACCACATCCTAAAAGAACATGCCTCGGACGGTGACGAGGATTGTCTCTTGCTGCTGATGGAAGGGGCGCACGCCAAGGCCTACTGGCTTCTGGCGGATATCGCCCAAAACAAGTCCCTGGCTTCGCTGGATGCCTTCCTGCGGAAAATCTGGCTGGAATGTTGCGGCCACCTTAGCCTGTTCAGCCTCGGCCATGGCCAGGAAGTGGGCAAGGCGCGCAAAGTCGGCGTCTTCCCGGTCGGAGCCAAATTCAGGCACGAATATGATATGGGCACGACGACCGAGTGCCTCATCACGGTCGTCGGGTCAACCAGCCGGCCAAAACAGAAGAATGCCGTGCGGCTGTTGGCGCGTAACGTGCCGCCCGCCTGGAAGTGCGCCTCATGCGGCCGGCCGGCGGAATTGGTTTGCCAGGAGTGCCAATATGATGTGGACAACCCGAATTTTTGTCCGGAGTGCGCCGAAAAGCATGAACACGAAATGTTTCTGCCGATAACCAATTCGCCCCGAAACGGCGAGTGCGGGTATGAAGGCGAACTGGATACCTTCGCCTTCCAGCCCGGCGGCGTTTGACATTAGCCTCCGGGCTGTCCATGAGCCAGGCGCCGGCTGGTTACGGCCTCGCCTGGTGTTCTCCGTAGTGGCTCCGGCACTGCGCTATTTCCAACGTGTCCTCGCCTGTTATTTGATAGATTAAACGGTTTTTTTCATCAATATGGCGGGACCACCATTCGAGGCCTTCGCCTTTTAACGGTTCCGGCTTCCCAAGTCCGTCATGGCCGTGACGCGAAATGTCAACAATCAATAGATTTATTTTTTTGAGGGTCTTTTTGTCCTGTCTTTGCCAATATAGGTAATCCGCCCAGCCAGTTTCAGTGAAATTGATTTTCATTTCTCCATGGCCCGCAGCTCGTCCAATGTTTTCGTAACGAATTTCCCCTCGCGGGCTTCCTGGATGGATTTACGAAGGACCGCTAAATTTTCAGGGCTGAAAAAAGTATCCCTGGCCAGTGAGATTTCAAAAGGTATTTTCCTTTCCCGCAAGGCCTGGCGAACGAAAATATTGAACGCCGACGACATGTTCAGGCCGAGTTCGCTGAAAAGAGCCTCGGCTTTCTCTTTCAAGTCTTTATTGATGCGGATATTGAGGTTGGTTGTCTCGGACATGGCCTAAGCAAGCCTCTCTGGGTGATTTTGGCGCCCGCTCACTTTAATATCATGATGTATGCGCAATGTCAATGTTATGCGCGTATAATTTGCCGGCGGCCCCGGGCCTCCTTGACCCCCCCGCCCCGTAAGTATATAATCGGGCCACTCGGGAAACCGCCGAAGTATTTTACAAATTCGAGGCGTGAGGCAGATGGCCAAGAAAATAGAAGTGCCTGTAATCCCCAGGCCGGAAAGAGCCCGGCGCCGCCTCCTGAAGGCGGCGGTCAAAAATCCGGCCACCCTCCTTATTCAATACGACAACGCCAGCGACGGTTACGATGACGACAAGGTCGAGGAGATGCGCGACCAGTTCGGCCTCAACATCATCACCCGCCAGCCCAGGGCCACGCTCATCAAGCGCCTGTGGACGGCCTTCGTCAACCCCTTCACCGTGGTCCTCTTCGTCCTGTCCCTGATTTCCTTCATCTCCGACGACATGACCGCGGTGGCCATAGTCATGACCATGGTCATCATCAGCGGCCTTTTGCGTTTCATCCAGGAATGGCGCAGCGGCCGCGCCGCGGAGCGCCTGGAGGACATGGTGGCCACCACCGCCGCGGTCATGCGGCGGGAGGAGGCCGGCGATGACCATGTCTCGGTGAAACTGGAGATCCCCTTAGATGAAATAGTGGTCGGCGACATCGTCCACCTGGCCGCCGGGGACATCATCCCGGCCGATCTCCGCATCATTCAGGCCAAGGACCTCTTCGTCAGCCAGTCGTCCCTGACCGGCGAAAGCGAGCCGGTGGAAAAATTCGCCGACGAAGCCGTGATAAAATCGACCAACCCCCTGGACCTGAACAACCTGGCCTTCATGGGCAGCACGGTCATTTCCGGCTCGGCGGTCGGCCTGGTCCTGGCCGTGGGCGACGACACCATCCTGGGCTCCATCGCCCGCCAGCTCCAGACCGAAACCCCCCCCACCAGTTTTGACAAGGGCATCCGTTCCGTCTCCTGGGTGCTCATCCGCTTCATGCTGGTGATGGTGCCGGTGGTCCTCTTCGTCAACGGCTTCACCAAGGGCGACTGGCTTAACGCCTTTCTTTTCGCCGTCTCCGTGGCCGTGGGCCTCACCCCGGAAATGCTGCCCATGATCGTCTCGGCCAACCTGGCCAAGGGCGCGGTCTCCATGGCCCGCAAGCAGGTCATCGTCAAGCAGCTCAACTCCATCCAGAATTTCGGGGCCATGGACGTCCTGTGCACGGACAAGACCGGCACCCTCACCCAGGACAAGATCATCCTGCAGTTTCACCTGGACATCCACGGCAACACCGACCTCCGCGTCCTGCGCCACGCCTTCCTGAACAGCTACTACCAGACCGGCTTAAGGAACCTCATGGATATTTCCATCATCGACCGGGCCCGGGAGGAACAGGTGGTGGAGAACGAGGAGGCCTACCGGAAGATCGACGAGATCCCCTTCGATTTCACCCGCCGCCGCATGAGCGTGGTGGTGACCGACCAGAACGGCAAGACCCAGCTCATCACCAAGGGGGCCATCGAGGAAATGCTGGCCATCTCCGCCTTCGCCGATTACCAGGGCCAGGTGGTGCCCATGACCGAGGAGATCCGGCGCGAAGTATTGATGACCTGCCAGGAATACAACACCGACGGCCTCCGCGTCCTGGGCGTGTCCCAGAAGACCAACCCCTCCCCGGCCGGGGCCTTCTCCGTGGCCGACGAGAGCGACATGGTGCTCATCGGCTACCTGGCCTTCCTGGACCCGCCCAAGGAGAGCACGGCCGAGGCCATCGCCGCCTTGAAGGACTACGGCGTGGAGGTCAAGGTGCTGACCGGGGACAACGACTCCGTGACCAAGGCCGTCTGCAAGCAGGTGGGCCTGTCCGCCGAACACATCCTCCTGGGCGCGGAAATGGCGGAAATGACCCCGGACCAATTGAAGGAGGCGGTGGAGAAGGCCCACATCTTCGCCAAGCTGTCGCCCCAGCAGAAATCCGCCATCGTCTCCGCCTTAAGGGACAACGGCCACACCGTCGGCTTCATGGGCGACGGCATCAACGACGCCCCGGCCATGCGCTCGGCCGACGTGGGCATTTCCGTGGATACGGCCGTGGACATAGCCAAGGAATCGGCCGACATCATCCTCCTGGAAAAGGATTTGATGGTCCTGGAGGAAGGCGTGGCGGAGGGCCGGAAAATCTACGCCAACATCATCAAGTATATCAAGATGACGGCCAGCTCCAATTTCGGCAATATGTTCTCGGTCTTGGCGGCCAGCGCCTTCCTGCCCTTCCTCCCAATGCTGCCCATTCAACTGCTCCTCTTGAACCTCATCTACGACCTGTCCTGCACGGCCCTGCCCTGGGACAACGTGGACCGCGACTTCCTGGCCAGGCCCCGCAAATGGAACGCCGCCTCCATCGGCAAGTTCATGGCCTGGATAGGCCCCACCAGTTCCGTCTTTGACATCGCCACCTATCTCATCATGTTCTTCGTCGTCTGCCCGGCGGTGGTCGGCGGCCGTTCCTTCCAGGAAGTGGCCGGCGACGCGGATCTGCGCTTCGTTTTCATGGCCACCTTCCAGGCGGGCTGGTTCGTGGAATCCATGTGGAGCCAGACCCTGGTCATCCATATGCTCCGCACGCCCAAGATTCCCTTCATCCAGAGCTGGGCCTCGGCTCCGGTCATCCTCTTGACCATGACCGGCATCGCCCTCCTCACCGTCATCCCCTTCACCCCCCTGGGGGCCAAGCTGCATCTTTTGCCCCTGCCGCCCGTCTATTTCGCCTACCTGGGCCTGACCGTCGTCTTCTACCTGGCCCTGGCCACCCTGTTCAAGAAAATCTTCATCCATCGCTACGGGGAATTATTATAGAGTTCAATCTGTTGCTCCACCCTTGCTTTCCTGGCCGGAAAGCTGTATATTAAAAATAAGCCGGGGGTGTTGTCGCACCCCCGGCCACGGGCAAGTCCCCCGGTTTTAGCCGAAGCAACCAGCCCCTACGGAAATGGCGAGTTCCCGTAGGGGCGTCTTTTTATACGTCCAATAAACGCATAATCAGGGCCACTAGAAGTCCGGCCGCCGTGGCGGCAAAGACATTCAAAAGGAACTTTGCCATAGGCGCGACCTCCTTTCTGGAGGGCTTGCCCACGGTTACTCTATCCTAAAGCCGGGGAAACGGCAAGGCTCAGGCTATAAGCGGCCGGTTGAATGGTGGTTTGAAATCGGCGGTTAAATTGCAAAACACTCTAGTCTTTGGTATGATTTGAAAAATTCAGGTACGGATGAAATGCCATTTTTGGGGCCGGTCCGTGAATAACTGGCTGAATATAGTTCGCGGAGGCTGGAGGTCTGGATGTATCTGGGCATTGACGTGGGCGGAACCCATACGGACGGGGCCGCCCTGGCGGAAAACTTCGAAATAGTCCGCACGGTCAAGATCCCCACCCGGGATGTTCTGGGCAGCCTGACCGAGGTCTTGAACAGTCTCCTGGCCGGTTCCGACCCTGGCCGGGTCCGGCGGCTGGCCGTCTCCAGCACTTTGGGCCTCAACGCCATTCTGACCGGCCAGGCCGACCCGGTGGGCGTCCTGGCCTCGGGCGGCCCGGGGCTGCCGGTGGCCGATTTCGGCTCCGGGCCGCTCTATGAACCCCTGGCCGGGAGCCAGAACCACCTGGGCGAAATCCTGGCGCCTCCGGACCCGGCCCAGGCCCGGGCCGCCGCGGCCCGTCTCCTCGCGCAGGGGGCCCGGGCCTGGGCCGTCATCAGCAAATTCGGCCCCAAGAATCCCGCCTCGGAAGAGGCCCTGGCCCAGGCCGCCCGCTCCGCGGCCCCGGATTTCCCCCTGACCCAGGCCAGCGCCCTGTCCGGCCGCCTTAACTTTCCCCGGCGTCTGAACACCGCCATCTTCAACAGCGCGGTGAGCCGGCTCTACGGCCGCTTCGTCAGTGATTTGAGCGCCGCGGCCCGGGCCCACGGCCTCTCCTGCCCCATAAGGCTTCTGACCGCCGACGGCGGCGCCCTGGCGCCGGAAGAGGCCCTGGTCCGGCCGGCCCTGGTCCTGGCCGCCGGGCCGGCCGCCGGGCTCTTGGGCCTGTGGTCCCTGGCCGGCCTGGAAGGCGACGTGCTGATGGTCGATATGGGCGGCACTTCCACCGATTTGGCCGTGATGGCCGACGGACGGCCCCTGACCACGGCCGAGGGTCTGGACATAGCCGGCCGGCCCACCCTGGTCCGCTCCTTCCTCACCCGGTCCCTGGCTTTGGGCGGTGACTTGGGCCTGGTCGTCAGGGAGGGCCGGGTGGAGTTCGCCGGGAGCCGGGAAGGCCCGCCCCTGGCCCTGGACCCCGCCTCGGCCGGCCTTCGCCCGCCGACCTTTACCGACGCCTTGAACGGGCTGGGCCTGACCAGGGTCGGCCAAATCGAGGTCTCCCGGGCCGCCCTGGCCCGCCTGGACCCGGCCAGGCCGCCGGAAGAGACGGCCGCCCGCGCCCTGGACCGGGCCCTGGAACTCATTTCCCAAGCGGCCCGGAGTTTTCTGGACCAGGTCAACCGCCGGCCGGTCTATACCTTGGGGGCCCTGCGCCTGGCCCGGCCCGTCCAGCCCGGGGCGGCGGCCTTTCTGGGCGGGCCGGCCGAGGCCCTGGCCCGCCCCGTGGGCGCGGCCCTCGGCCTCCGCCCGGTCGTCCCCCCCCAGGCCGCCCTGGCCAACGCCGTGGGCGCGGCCCGGGCGCGTCCCTGCCCGGCCGCCGATCTCTACGCCGACACGGCCCAGGGCCGCATGACCATCCCGGCCCTGGGGCGGACCAAGACCATCGGCCGCGATTATAATCTGGCCCAGGCCCAGGCGGACCTCCTGGCCGCCCTGGGGGCCTCCCTGGCCGATCTGCCCGAAGCCGGGCCGCCCCAGGTGACCGAGGCGGAAAGTTTCAACCAGTTGACCGGCCGGGGCCGGGCCGATAGGATCTTCCGGGTCCGGGCCCAGGCCCGCCCAGGTTTTCTGGGTTCGTCGGAGGAGGCCCGCCCATGACCGGCCCCCTGAAACTCGGCCTGGTCTTTTTCCCGGCCTATGACTGGTCCATCAGCCCCGACCACCCGGAAAGGGAGGAACGGCTCCTCTACACCCAGGACCAGCTGCGGGAAGAGGGGCTCTTTGACCGGCCCGGCCTGGGGGAATACCGCCCCGAAACGGCCGGGGACGAGGATATTGAACGGGTCCACATAAGGCCGCCGGGAGTGAAAAGCCTGGCCGCCTTTTCCCACCGGGTCAGCGCCGGCGGGGCCATCACCGCCGGGCGCCTGGTCCTGACCGGCGAATGCCTCAAGAGCTTCGCCCTGGTGCGGCCGCCCGGCCATCACGCGCCCAGGGTCGTCCACGGCGGCCGGGGCTTCTGCAACATCAACAACGAGGCCATCATGGTCGAGCGGCTGCGCAGCGAGTTCGGGGTCCGGCGGGTGGCCATAGTGGATACCGACTGCCACCACGGCGACGGCACCCAGGACATCTACTGGCATGACCCGGACACCCTCTTCATCAGCCTTCACCAGGACGGCCGCACCCTCTACCCCGGCAGCGGGGCGGTGGAGGAGATGGGCGGGCCCTCGGCCTGGGGGTCCACCGTCAACATCCCCCTGCCCCCGGAGACCGGGGACGAGGGTTTCCTCCTGGCCGCGCGGACCATAATCCGCCCCATCCTGGACGAGTGGCGGCCTGAATTGGTAATCAATTCCGCCGGCCAGGACAACCATTTCACCGACCCCATAACCAACATGAAAATCACCGCCCACGGCTACGCGGCCCTCTCTGAGATCATCGACCCCCACATCGCCGTCCTGGAGGGCGGCTATTCCATCCAGGGCGCCCTGCCCTATCTCAACCTGGCCATCGCCCTGGCCATGGCCGGGCAGGACTGGAAACGGGTGGAGGAACCCCGGCCGCCGGCCGCCCAGTTGGCCACCAGTTCCGGAACCCTGGCCTATATCCAGCGGCTGGGCGACGACCTTCACCGCCGCCGCCGGGAAGCTCCGGGCCGCACTGGTTCGGCGCTGGAAGGCGACTTCTGGGTGCGGGAGCGTTCCATTTTCTACGACACCCACCCCCTGGAAGGCGACCTGGACGGGGCCGGGGGCGGCCGCTTCGGGGGGATACGCGAGCGCCAGCGCGAAAGCCTTTTCAATTGCGGCTTATGCCCCGGACTCCTGGTCATCCGGACCCGCTCGGAAGTCAGCCCGCCCTCGACCCATGTCCGCCTGCCCCGCGACCCCTGCCCCAAATGCCTGGCCCTGGCCGCTGAACTGGGCCCGGCGGACCGGGCCGACTAAGGTTTTTTTTCGTCCGTTCCCGGAAATCTGTTATAATGGTCTCTCTTGTGTTTTATTCCGGGGCGGCGGCCCCAAGCCTCTCCAGCGGCCTTCAATAATGATTGAGGGCCCTTTAAGTTTGGCAAAAACAGCCGGCGCGGCTGTAAAGCGTCATCCCGCCCGGCCGTTTTCAAAATGAGTTTGAAAGCGGCTGGGCAATAATCCCCATATCCGGCGCGGCCAGGCCGGCCGCGACCGAGAGGAGGTTCCAGAATGTTCAAAAAAACCCTGGCTCTTATGGTTTTCCTGCTCGCCTGTGTCCCGGCCCTGGCCCAGACGCCGGTTGCCGGCAAGGTTTACGTCAACGGCATCGACGCCGACTTCCCGCCCTTCGCCTATGTCGGGCCGGACGGCCAGCCCACCGGCTTTGACGTGGACGCCGTCAACTGGATCGCCAAGGAATTCGGCTTCAAGGTCGAACACCACCCCATGGAGTGGAGCGGCATCGTGACCAGCCTGAAAGACGGCAAAATCGATATGATCGCCTCCGGCCTTTCCGTGACCGAGGAGCGGGCCGCCCAGATCAACTTCAGCCTGAACTATTGGACCATCAAGCAGGTCGTCCTGGCCAAGGCCGATTTCCAGCCTTCCGCCGAGGACGCCCTGAAAGCCGGCCTTAAAATCGGGGTCCAGGCAGGCACCTCCGACGCCAAGGCCATGGCCGACACCAACGGGAAGGACGGCCGCAAATATGAACTGTCGGAATACCCCAGCCCGGCCCTGGCCGCCCAGGACGTGGCCAACGGCCGCATCGACGCGGCGGTCATGAATGACGCTCCGGCCGCCGAAGCCGTGAGCAAGCTAGGGCTCAAGATCGTCGGTTCGGCCGGCATTCCCGACGAGGCTTTCGCCGTGGGCGTCAACAAGCAGGATGAAAACACCCTGAAGCTGATCAACGCGGGCCTGACCAAGCTCATGGCCGATCCCTACTGGCAGGAGCTGATTGAAAAATACAAGCCCGGTGAAGTCCACTGACCATGTCCTCTTTCGCCGTCACCCTGGCCGCCTGGTGGAAATCCACCCAGCTCACCGGGGTGACGGCCGTCTTTTTTCTTAAGGGCGTGGTCGAGACCGTCCTCTTAATAGGCGGGGCCATGAGCGTGGGGCTGGCCCTGGGCACGGTGCTGGCCGCGCTCCAGGTTTACGGCCCGGCCTGGAGCCGGCGTCTGGTCGCCCTCTACGTCTGGTTTTTCCGGGGCATACCCGTCCTGCTCCTCATTCTCATGGTCCACTTCGGTTTCTACAGCCAGATACAGGCCTGGATCAACGACCTTTTTCAGGCCCGCGTCCGTTTCCCGGCCTTTCTCAGCGCGGTGACCGCCCTGGGCCTCTGCAGCGCCGCCTACCAGTCCCAGATCTTCCGGGGGGCCCTCCTGGCCATACCCGCCGGCCAGTTCCGGGCGGCCCTGGCCCTGGGCTTCACCCCGGCCGGGGCGGTGCGGGGCCTCATCATGCCCCAGGCCCTCCGCCTGTCCCTGCCGGCCTGGTCCAACGAATACTCCATCCTTTTGAAGGACTCGGCCGTGGCCTTCACCATCGGCTGCCAGGAACTGATGTTCCGCTTTAAAAGCGTGGCCGCCACGAACTATAAATTCCTCCTCATGTTCGCCTTGGCCGGCCTGGCCTATTACGCCCTGACCCTGGCCGGGGTCGGCCTCCTGATGAAACTCCACCGGAAGGTCAGCATCCCGGGCCTGGCCGCCGAAGCCGAGGCCCACTGATCATGCCCGTCCTGGAAGCGCGGCACATATCCAAAAGCCTCGGCGGCAAGCTCATCGTGGACGATGTCTCCCTGACCCTGGACCAGGGCGAACTGAAGGTGCTCATCGGTCCTTCCGGGGGCGGCAAGAGCACCTTGCTCCAGTGCATCCATTATCTCCACCGGCCGGACCAGGGCGAGGTGCTCCTGGAAGGGCGCTCGGCCGCGGAAATGGGGCGGCGCAACATCTGCGCCTTTCGCCAGGAAATCGGCATGATTTTCCAGGATTTCAACCTGTTTGACCATCTGAGCGCCGAAAACAACGTGGCCGTGGCCCTGCGTAAGGTAAAGAAATTTTCAACCCGGGCGGCCCTGGAACGGGCCCGGGCCGAACTGGCCCGGGTGGGCCTGGCCGACAAGGCCCGGCTCTATCCGGCCGAACTGTCCGGCGGCCAGAAGCAGCGGGTCTCCATCGCCCGGGCCCTGGCCATGGACCCCAAGGTCATGCTTCTGGACGAGCCCACCAGCGCCCTGGACCCGGAACTCATCGGCGAGGTCTTGAACGTCATCGCCGACCTGGCCCAAGGCGGCATGACCATGCTCATGGCCACCCATCAGATAGGCTTTGCCAGGCGCCTGACCAATGAAATCCTGTTCATGGAAAAGGGACGCCTCACCGAACGGGGCTCGCCGGCCGAACTGCTGGCCCCCGGCTCCAATAGCCGCGCGGCGGAATTCTGCGCCAAGCTGGCCCAACTCATGGGTCGGGAATGATGATCGAATCCGCCTTTTACCAGGCCCTTTGGCCGGCCCTCTTCAAAGGCTTCAAGCTGAGTTTGGCCCTCATCCTGCCTTCGGCCGCCGGCGGCCTGGTTCTCGGCGTCCTGGTCGGCCTTATCCGCGGCACGGAACAACCCCGCTGGCTCTTTAGGCCCTGCCAGGCCTATGTCTCCCTGTTCCGGGGCACGGCCCTGGCGGTCCAGCTCTTCATCTGTTACTACGGCCTGCCTGAACTGGGCCTGCTCCTCAAGCCGCTCTGCCTGGAATTCGGCCTGCCTGAATGGTTGTGGCGACTCTGCTATCCTTCCGCCTACGGGGCCTCGGTGCTGGTTTTCATTCTCTGCAGCGGGGCCTATCAATCCGAATACATCCGCGGGGCCATCCTCTCCATCAAGCGCGGCCAGTTCCTGGCCGCCCGGGCCTTGGGCTTCAGCAGGTGGCAGTCCTTCTCCGCCGTGATCCTGCCCCAGGCCCTCCGCCTGGCCTGGCCGGGCTGCAGCAACGAGGTCATCTACCTCATCAAGTATTCCTCCCTGGCCTACCTGCTCTCGGCCAGGGAATTGACCGGGGCGGCCTTTTCCGTGGGCTCCTTCCATTTCCGCTATACCGAATCGTTTTTCTGCGCCGCCCTCTTCTACCTCTCCCTGGTCTCCCTGGCCACCTGGCTTTTCAGCCGCCTGGAACGGGCCTGGGCGGTCCCCGGCTTCGGGCGCTCTTGAGTCAATACTACCGCTCCCTGGCGCCCCTGCTCCAGCCCGAGTCCCACCCCCGGCCCCTGGATTGGGCCGGGATATTCGGCCGCCGGGCGCCCCTGGAACTGGAGATCGGCTTCGGCAACGGGGAATATCTCCACCGCCACAGCCTGGCCCACCCGGAGAGAGACATGGTGGGCGTGGAAGTGGCCTGGGCCTCGGCCAAAAGAGCCCTGCGCCGCCTGGCCGCCCCGCCCCGGCCCAATGTCCGGCTGGTTCTGGACAAGGCCCAGGTGGCCCTGGCCCGCTTTTTCGCGCCCCAATCCCTGGCCGTCTGCCGCCTCCTCTTCCCCCTGCCCTGGCCCAACCCCAAGCAGGCCGGCCAGAGGCTCTGCCAGCGGGACTTCCTGGACTTGGCCGCCGACCGCCTGGCCCCGGACGGCCTTTTCCTCCTGGTCACGGACAGCTGCGAACTGGCGGACTGGGTTTTGGACCAGGCTCAAGATTCGGCCCTGGCCCTCTCCCTCACCGAACGGCCCCCTGAATGGGACACCAAGTATGAGCGCAAATGGCGGGAAACGGGCCGGCGCTCCTTCTACCGCCTGGCCGGAGCCAAGACCGCCCACCCGGCCCTGCCGGTATTTGAGGAAATTGAAGTGAGGGCTTATTATAGAACTGAACTGGACCCGGCCGGCTTCCGGCCCCGGGAGGAAGTCTCCGAAGACCTGGTGGTCCGCTTCAAGGAATTCATCTACGATTCCGGCCGGGCCGAGGGTCTCTTGCGAACCATGGTCATCGAGGGCCACCTGACCCAGGATTTCTATATCCGCCTGCGCCGCGAACCGGACGGCCGCTGGAAGGTCAGCCCGGCCGCCCCGGCCCGGCTTTTCCCCACCCGGGGCCTGGCCCGGGCCTTGGAGCTGGCCGCCGGCTGACCATGTCCGCGCCTCCAGAGGAAACCCTGTCCGGGCGCATTGAGCGCGTCACCTTCGCCAACCCGGACAACGGCTGGACCGTGCTGGCCGTGCGGACGGCCAAACCGAGCCGCGCCATAACCGCGGTGGGCCATCTGCCTTCCCCGGCGGCCGGCGAGTTCATAGAAATGATTGGCCGCTTCGTGGAACATGCCCAATTCGGCCGCCAGTTTCAAATCAGCCGGGCCCGCCTCCTGCCGCCCAAGACCGAGGCCGGGCTTAAAAAATACCTGGGTTCCGGCCTCATCAAGGGTGTGGGCCCGGTGCTGGCCGGCCGCCTGGTGGATTATTTCGGCCCGACGGTCCTGGAAATCCTGGACCAGGCCCCGGAAAGGCTCATCGAAGTTCCGGGGCTCGGGGCCAGCCGCCGGGAAACCATAATCGAGGGCTGGCGCCGCAACCAGGGGCTCAAGCGCCTCTTGGGCTTTTTGGCTGAATTCGGCCTGGGGCCGACCGTGGGCCTCCGGGTCATGCGCCGCCTGGGCGGGGAGGCCGAAAGCCTCATCAGGGAAGACCCCTACCGTCTGGCCTACGACATAGAAGGGGTCGGCTTCGCCACGGCCGACAAGGTGGCCCTCCGCCTAGGCCTGGGGCCGGCCGACCCCCGCCGCCTGGCGGCCGGCCTCCTTTTCGCCCTGAACCAGTTCGCCGACGAAGGGCATGTCTATACCCCGGAACGGGAACTTCTGGCCGCCGGGGCCAAGCTGTTGCCGGAAGCCGAACCGGCGGCCTTGAAGGAGGCCCTGGCCCGACTTTTCCTCTCCGGCCAGATCAAGAGCGGCCCCCCGGACGAGCCCGGCTGGGATATGGACATCTATCCGCCCCGCCTCCACCGGGCCGAAGACTGGGTGGCCCGCGACCTCCTGGCCATTCTCCGCACCCCGGCCTCAATCGAGGTGCCCCGCCAGCCCCAGGCCCTGGCCTGGGCGGAAAAAGCCCTGGGGCTGAACCTCTCCGAAAGCCAGCGCCAGGCCGTGGCCTTGGCCCTCTCCCAAAAGGTCCTGGTCATAACCGGCGGCCCCGGAACCGGCAAAACCACCCTCACCCGGGCCATCACGGCCATTTTCGGAGCCCTGCGGGCCCGGCTTGGCCTGGTGGCCCCCACGGGCAGGGCGGCCAGACGCCTGGCCGAGGCCACGGGCCTCGCGGCCAAGACTGTTCACCGCCTGTTGGAATACGCGCCCCAGGTCGGCTTCCAGCGCCACCCGGAGCGCAAGCTGGAGCTTGACCTGCTTTTGGTGGATGAAGCCTCCATGGTTGACCTGCCCTTGATGAACCAGTTGACCGGCGCCCTGCCCCACGCGGCCCGCCTCATCCTGGTGGGCGACCGGGACCAGCTACCCTCGGTGGGGCCGGGCCGGGTGCTGGCCGATCTCATTGATTCCCAGGCCGTGGCCGTGGCCCGCCTCACCGAGGTTCACCGCCAGGCCGAGGGCAGCCAGATAGTCCGGGCCGCCCA
>JAITUX010000160.1 GCA_031286085.1 Candidatus Adiutrix sp.
GCGTGGTGAGGGGGCGGGGGGGTTACAGGGGTGAAGGCCGCTTCCGGCCACGGCCAGCTCACTGGCTGAACGACTTCAAAATCATCAGCCGCTTCCGTCCCGGCCGGCGGCTCGCCGGCCGGGACGGCGAAAGCCCGGGGCGGGGAGGGCGTTATTTCCCCGGCCGCGGCCCCGTAAGCCGAAAGCCCGGGCCAGGGTTGGGGCGAGGCGGTTTCCCCCGCCGACGTGGGCTGATTGGCGCCCAAGGCTATGGGCCGGATATCTTCCGCCGGCTGGAGGTCTTCCCCGAAGTCCTCGCTTCCCGCGGCCGCGCCCAGTAAGGGCTGCGGCACGGCCATTCTCTGGCCGGCGAGCTGGAAAAAATTGACCGTCCCCGGCGCCGGCAGATCCAGGTTCAAAAGCCGGCGCCTGGCGGTCAGATCCCTGTGGCATTTGGGGCAGACCAGATGGTGGTCAAAACTGTTGAACCCGCACTTGCAGCGCATTTCAAACCTCCGCCTCTCTTAGGGGCGTGGAGCCGCCCCCGCCCTGGCGACATCTTGGCTTTCTAATATAATTTAATTATAAATAAAAGAAAATAAGTTTTTATAATCGTGGGCGGAAACCAGGGCTTGACTTAATAACAGCTTGAGATATTTATGGAACGCGGCTCAAAAGAGACTGGCCGGAGGTTCCGGGGTCTGGTTTTTACCGTTGACTGGACTGGCCTTTTAGTGTAATCATAAAATATTTCACCGAATGGCTGCGGGGCTGGCTTGGCCATCCATATGGCGGATCGTGGTCATCGGCGTTAGGTCGTCGGCGTTAGGTCGCGCCGTTGATTGATTTTGAGGCTCAATAATTCAGGAGGAAATTATGCGGAAAATCACCCTCGCCATCCTGGCCCTGGCCTTATTGGTCTCCGGCCCCCTCTCAGCCCAGAACAATCCGGAGCCTTTCAAAATAGGCTACGGCGGGGCTCTTTTAGGCAACCTGGCTTCCTATGGCCTTTCCGGCTTCTATGGCCTGGAATATGCGGTATTGAAGACCAACGCGGCCGGCGGCCTGACCGGGCGCCAGATTGAAGTGATCAAGGAGGACGACGGCTGCGACCCGGCCCTGGCCTCCACCGCGGCCACCAAGCTGGCCGGCGGCGGCGTCAAGGTGGTTTTGGGCCACACCTGTTCCGGGGCCACCAACAGCGCCTTGAGCGTTTACGGCTCGAACATGCTCTTGATTTCGCCTTCAGCCACGGAGGTCGGCCTGACCGAGAGCGGCCGTAACCCCTATTTCTTCCGCACCATCATGCGCGATGACGTCCAGGCCGACCTTCAGGTGGAATTCGTCAAAAAGCGCGGCTTCAAGAAAGTCGCCATTCTGCACGACAAGGGGGACTACGGCAAGGCCCTGGCCGACCGGGCCAAGGCCGGCTTTGACGCCGCCCCGGACAGCGGCGTCAAGGTGGTGCTCTTCGAGGGCGTGACCAGCGGCCAGCCTTCCTATGACCCGGTCATTTCCAAGCTGCGCAGCAGCGAAGCAGAAGTGCTGCTCTGGGGCGGTTATTACGCCGACGCCTCCAAGCTGGCCCTCCAGATGCGCTCCAAAAAAGTCAATACCATCATTATCGGCGCCGACGGCCTGAACAACGAGGCCTATGTCAAAATGGCCGGCGAAGCCGCTGAAGGCACCTTCGCCACCGGCCCCGCCGACATCTCCAAGAATTCCTCTCCGGCCATAGCCGCGGCCCTTGAGGACCACAAAAAACGCCACAGCGAGGAGATCGGGCCCTACTTCTTCTACGCCGCCGGCGCCGCCGAGGCGCTCTTCGCGGCCATTGAGAAGGCCGGAGGCGACGCCGACCTGGAGGCCATCAAGAAGAATCTCCAGGAAAACACGGTGGAGACGGTCATGGGTCCGGTGCGTTTCGACGCCAAGGGCGACGTCATCGGCGCCAAGGCCACCATGTATGAGATAAAGAACGGCCAGTTCGTGGAAGTGGAACTGTAAACCACTATGCAAGCCAGCCGTCCCGGGCGCCCCTGTCCCGCCGCCCGGGACGGCCTGAAAACGGCCGCCCCGCCGACTTAAGCCAATAATTCGACCAGGCGGGCGCGGCCGGTCCGCGTCCTAAGGCTTAGGCCAGCATTGTCCGGCCCGACCACATGGAATTATTCCTTGACCTATTGATAAGCGGCCTGACCAAAGGCAGCATTTATGCCCTCATCGCCTTGGGCTACACCATGGTCTATGGCATCGTGGGGCTCATAAATTTCGCCCACGGCGAAATTTACATGATCGGCGCCTTCATCGCCCTCATCGCCTCCCTGGCCCTCAGCCAGGCCGGCCTGGCCGGCTGGGGGCTTCTGGTCTCCGTGGCAGCGGCGGCCGTGGTTTACTCGGCCATGTACGGCTGGACCGTGGAGAAAATAGCCTACAAGCCCCTGCGCGGCTCCTCCCGCCTCTCTCCCCTCATCAGCGCCATCGGCATGTCCATATTTTTGCAGAACTATGTCCAGCTGCTCCAGAGCCCCAACTTTCTTACCTTTCCGTCACTGGTCCCGGAATTGGGTTTTCTGGCCCCCGTCAGCCACATCGTCAACAGCACGCAGTTGTTCATCTGGCTGGCCACGGCCCTCATCATGACCGCCCTGACCGTCCTGATCAAGTTCACCCGCCTCGGACTTTCCATGCGGGCCGTATCCCAGGATCCGGACATGGCCCGCCTCTCCGGGGTCAACATCGACCGGGTCATCTCCAGCACCTTCGTCATAGGTTCGGCCTTGGCGGCGGTGGGCGGCCTCCTCATCGGCTGCTACATGCGGCAGATTGACTTCTATATCGGTTTTCTGGCCGGCATGAAGGCCTTCACCGCCGCCGTCCTGGGCGGCATAGGCTCCATACCGGGGGCCGTCCTGGGAGCCCTGGTGCTGGGCTTCGCCGAAAGTTTCGCCGCCGGCTTCATTTCCAGCGACTACGAGGACGCGGTGGCCTTTGTCCTCCTGATCGTCATCCTCATCGCCCGGCCCGGCGGCCTGATGGGCGCGGCCCAGACCCAGAAGGTTTGACCATGTCCTTTAAACCCGGACGGTTCGACTGGAAGAGGGAACTTGCGGCCTCCAGCCTGGCCGCCGTCTGGCTGGCCCTCCTGGCCGGCCCTCTGGCGCTCTTTAAAATAAACACCTCCGACTACAGCCTCGGCCTGCGCTGGCCGCTTCTGCTCAAGATGGCCGGCGGGGCCTTTGTCCTTTCGGCCGTGTGGCGCCGCTTTCTGGCCAGGCGCGCTTCGGCGCGCCGAGCCGCCCAGCGCGGGGAAGCCGACAAGCCGCAAGGCGGACGGGGCCCGGCCCGGACCTGGGTGGACATGGTCATGGGCGCCCGCTACCGCCTCCAGATAATCGGCCTTTTCATACTGGGGCTCATGTCCATACCTTTCTGGGCCTCCCCCTACGTGGTCCACATTTTCATCACCGCCCTCATCTATATAGCCTTGGGCCTGGGCCTCAACATAGTGGTGGGAGTCAGCGGCCTTTTGAACCTGGGCTACGTGGCCTTCTACGCCATCGGGGCCTACACCTACGCCCTCCTTAATTTTCACTTCGGCCTGGGCTTCTGGCTCTGCCTGCCCCTGGGCGCCCTGACCGCCACCGCCCTGGGCCTGCTTCTGGGTTTTCCCGTCCTGCGCCTGCGCGGCGACTACCTGGCCATAGTCACCCTGGGCTTCGGTGAAATCGTGCGCCTGGTCCTGGTCAACACCGAACTGACCCAAGGCCCGCGGGGCATCGGCAACATCAGCCCTCCGGCCTTTTTCGGCCTGGATTTGAACAGCCAGGTCAAGCCCCATCTCCTTAAGGTTCTGCCCCTGATGAGCCCGGACCTGGATATGAACAAGGCCCTCATCTTCTTCATCATCCTGGCCCTGGTCATTCTGACCATAGTTGCCGTCTTCCGCCTGGAAAACTCCCGCCTGGGTCGGGCCTGGCTGGCCCTCCGGGAAGACGAGGTGGCCTGCCAGGCCATGGGCATCAACCGCACCCGGGCCAAGCTCACCGCCTTCGCCCTGGGCGCCACCTGGGCCGGTCTGGCCGGAGTGGTCTTCGCCTCCCAGGTGACCTTCATCAACCCCACCAGCTTCGGCTTCATGCAGTCGGTGATGATTCTCTCCATCGTGGTGCTGGGCGGCATGGGCTCCATTCCGGGGGTCATCCTCGGGGCCCTGGTGCTGATTCTCCTGCCGGAATATCTGCGCAGTTATGATGATTACCGCATGTTGCTTTTCGGCGCCCTGATGGTGCTGATGATGGTTCTCCGGCCCGGCGGCCTCATCCAGTCCGTGCGCCAGGTTTATATCCATCGGCCGGCCGCGTCCACCCCGGCCGCCCCGCCTCGCCAGGAACCCCGCGGGACATGACCAGGCCGCCTATCATAGAGACCCGGGGCCTCTCCAAGACCTTCGGCGGCCTGGTGGCCCTGGACGAGGTGGATTTCCAGGTCGAGGAAGGCTCCATAACCGCCCTGATCGGACCGAACGGGGCCGGCAAGACCACCCTGTTCAACTGCCTCACCGGCATTTATCCGCCCACCCGGGGCCATATTGTCCTCCGCCGGCCGCGAGGCGCGGGCGAGCCGCCGCTTAAGACGGCCCTGAACAATCTTAGGCCCGACCAGGTCACGGCCCTGGGCCTGGCCCGGACTTTCCAGAACATCCGCCTTTTCAACAACCTCACCGTGCTGGAAAACGTGCTCATCGGCTGCCACACGCGGATGAAGGCCGGTCTCTGGGGGGCCTTAATGCGCACCCGCCAAACCAGGGCCGAAGAACGGGCCATGGCCGAGTTCAGCATAGAGCTTCTGGAAAAATACGGCCTGGGCGCGGCGGCCAACGACCTGGCCAAAAATCTGCCCTATGGCGACCAGCGGCGCCTGGAGATAATCCGGGCCCTGGCCACCGGCCCCCGTCTCCTCTTGCTGGACGAGCCGGCCGCCGGACTGAACATCGCCGAAACCGGCGCCTTGGACGATCTCATCCGCCTTATCCGCGAACGGGAAAACCTGTCCATCCTCCTCATCGAACATGACATGAACCTGGTGATGAGCGTTTCGGAAAAAGTCTGGGTCATGGAATACGGACGCCTGATAGCCGCCGGCGCCCCGGAAGAGGTCAAGAACGATCCGGTGGTCATCCGGGCCTACCTGGGGGAGGAATGATGCTCAAGCTGGAGGGCCTGCACACCTTTTACGGCAACATTGAAGCCTTGAAAGGCCTGGACCTGACCGTTGAAGAGGGCGAGATAATCGCCCTCCTGGGGGCCAACGGCGCGGGCAAAACCACCACCTTGAACTGCATCTCCGGCCTCATACCGCCCCGGCGGGGCCGGGTTTTTTTTGACGGCGAGGATATAACCGGGCACAGCCCCGAGAGCCTGGTGGCCCGGGGTCTCATTGAGGTTCCCGAAGGCCGCCGCATCTTTCCCGCCCTGACGGTCATGGAAAACCTTAAAATGGGGGCCTATCTGAGGCGTGACCAGCCGGAGATAAGCAGAGACCTGGACTATGTCTTCAATCTCTTCCCCATTCTGCGGGCCAGGGCCGGCCAGAGCGGCGGCACCTTGTCCGGGGGGGAGCAGCAGATGCTGGCCATTTCCCGGGCTTTGATGGGCCGGCCCCGCATGCTCCTCTTGGACGAGCCCTCCCTGGGACTGGCCCCATTGATAATCCGCAACATTTTTGATATAATCAGGCAAATCAACATGGAACGCGGCACTACTGTCCTCCTGGTTGAACAGAACGCCAATTTGGCGTTGAAGGTGGCTGACCGGGCCTATATTCTGACCACCGGGCTGATAACCTTAAGCGGTTCGGCCGAAGTTCTCATGGCCGATGAAGGCATCCGCAAAGCCTACCTGGGGGGTTGACCAAAGCGGGCGGGCGGCCGATTCAATACAGGTTGTGTTTATGACGAAAAAACTGCTGTTCTTGTTGGCCCTGGCCCTGGCCTTTTCGGCGCCGTCCTGGGCCCAGGAGGAAGTCAAGAGCGATATACCACAGGCGGTCATTGAAACTCTGGAAGCGGAGCCTCCCTTGGGCCAGACCGATATTGACGCCTATATAAAGATAATGCCGGAGATGACCAGGCTTCTGAGCGATCCCCAGAGCGCTGAACACCTGGCCGCCAGCCTGAATTTGAGCCAGATCCGCTTCTCCTATATTGTCGCCAAGGTGCCCCTGGCCATGGCCCTGACCTCCGGCGCCGACCCCAAGGCCCTGGGCCTGGATTCACTGCCCCAGGCGCTCCGTCCTTCCGAATTGGAACTGCGCCTGGTGAAAGACAACCTGGAGGCGCTGGTGACGGCCGCCGAGGAAGCCAACCGGGCTCTGACCGAGGCCTTGCCGGGCGTGACCGCCAAATGAACCGTCGAGACCGGACAGAGCGGAACAATACGCGGTCCGGGGCCGCCTGCTACGGCCCCCCCCGGCCCCCGGCGCCGCTGGGGCTCAAATACGCGGCGGCCCCGTTTTTCAAGGCTCTTTTCGCTTACCGGGGCCTGGCGGCGGTTCTGGCCCTGGTCTGCCTTTCCGTCCCGGCCCTGGCCGGCGGTGAAGACCCGGAAGGCCCCCTGACCCAGGCGGACATAGACGCCTATGTCCACCTGGCCCCGCGCCTTTCCGGGGAAACAATGAAAAATAATCCCGAACAGGCCGCCCAATTGTTGGACGAAGTCAAATTGACCCGGCGGCGGGCCATCTACATAACCGCCAAAATTCCGGTGACCCAGGCCCTGGCCAGTGGCCTCGTAAGCCCGGACCAACTGCTGGATATTCCAGCCCGCCTCCGTCCGACCGTTGAAGAGGTCCAGTTGGTCAGCGCCAACCTCCAGACCTTGATGCTGGCCGAGAACGCGGCCATAAAATCGTCCGGGGTCAAAGTGCCCCGCAAACGGCGCGAGGTTTCCAGGCCATGACCAGCCGTCCGTACCTTATGTTGATGGTTCTGTTACTGGGGCTGGCCGCTCCGGCCGCGGCCCAGACCGAAGAGGCCCAGCTGCGCGAGAGGCTGGCCCAGGTCATGGCCCAGGAGCAGCCCCTGGCCGACGCGGACGTCCGGCTCTACATGGAAAACGCCGAGGCCATTTACAGGCTGCGCTTCGAGCCGGAAAAGCTGGATGAAACCGCCGCCGCCATAAGCGCCTGGACCCCGGGCCGCTTCGCCTACGTCACCACCAAGGTGGCCGTGGGCATGTCCCAGCTTTTGCGGCCCGAAGACCAGCGCCACCTGAACGTGCCCGAGTTCGCCAAGCCGTCACCCCCGGAAGTCACGGTCATCCGCCGGGTCCAGGATGAACTGGCCCGCGTCATGGAACGCCTTCAGGTCAAATATGGGACGCCGTAACGCCCCCGGCCGCCCGGCCCGCGACCCTGGGGACGGCCGGGCGAACCGCGGGGCCGGACTTTTTGGAATCCAGCCCGAAGCCCCCTTGGCCGAAGCCCTCCGTCCCCGAAGCCTTGATGAAATGGTCGGGCAGGCCCATCTCCTGGGGCCGGGCAAGCCTTTGCGTTTGGCCTTTGAATCAGGGGAACTGCCCTCCATGATCTTGTGGGGTCCGCCCGGAGTCGGTAAAACCACCCTGGCCCGCTTGACCGCCCAGGCTTTCGGCCGTGACTTCATCTCCCTGTCCGCGGTCTTTTCCGGGGTCAAGGATATCCGGGCGGCCATGGAAAAGGCCGAACACAACCTGGCCTGGGGCCGGCGCACCATCCTGTTCATAGACGAAATCCACCGCTTCAACAAGGCTCAGCAGGACGGCCTTCTGCCTTACGCCGAATCGGGCCTGGTGACCCTCATAGGCGCCACCACCGAAAACCCCTCCTTCGAGGTCATCTCGGCCCTTCTTTCCCGCGCCCAGGTCTTCATCCTAAGGCCCCGCGACGAGGATGATCTGCGCGGGATCCTGAACCGGGCCCAGGGTTCCGGCCGCCTTGGGGAACTGACCTTCGACGAGTCCGCCGCCGCCGCCCTGGTCGGCCACGCCGACGGCGACGCCCGCCGGCTTCTGAACTTCCTGGAACAGTGCCGCGCCGCGGCCCGGACCTCCGGGCTCCGGGAAGTCACCGGCCCCTTCCTTAAGGAGGCCTTGAGCCTCAATCTCCGGCGTTTTGACAAGGGCGGAGACAATTTTTACGACCAGATTTCCGCCCTGCATAAATCCGTGCGGGGCTCCCATCCGGACGCGGCCCTCTACTGGTTCTGCCGGATGCTGGACGGCGGGGCCGATCCCCGCTACCTGGCCCGGCGCATCATCCGCATGGCTTGGGAAGACGTGGGCCTGGCCGATCCCCGGGCGGCCGACCTGGCCCTCAAAGCCGCCGAGACCTACGAGCGGCTGGGCTCGCCGGAGGGCGAACTGGCCTTGGCCCAAGCCGTCATCTACCTGGCCGTGTCGGCCAAAAGCAACGCCGGCTACCTGGCCTACAGCCGGGCCGCCGCCTTTGTCAAAAACGACACTTCCCGCGAAGTGCCGGTTCATCTGCGCAACGCCCCCACCAGTCTTATGCGGGACCTGGGCTACGGCCGGGAATACCGCTACGCCCACGATGAACCCCACGCCTATGCCGCCGGCGAGACCTATCTGCCCGAAGGTCTGGCCGAACCCCGCTGGTATAAGCCGGTCAACCGGGGCCTGGAAACCAAAATAGCCGAAAAACTGGCCTTTCTGCGCGACTTGGACGCCCGGCAGGCTCCTTTGAATGAAACTTGAAGGGCCGCGTGAGCCATAAGGATTGCCCCTATGTCGTCAAGTAATGAAGGTTCTTCCTTGAGAAGCATTGTTTTCAGGCTGATGTTGTCCGTCGGCCTGTCCTTGGCCGGCCTGGCGGGCCTCTTGATCACCCGCTTGCGGCATCCCCTGGTCCTGGAACTCTTGCGCCCCTGGCGGATACCGGCCCCCCCGATCCCGCCCGGCCTGGAGGACCAGCCCCTAGTGGTCTGGCCGCTGATGGAAAAACAGTTTGAAATAGACCTGGTCGCCGCCACCATGGCCGGATTGGGCCTGTTTCTTATCTTTTACTATCTCCGCCGCCTTTCCCCCCTCATCGCCAAAATCGAGGAGATGCGCCTGGATCGCTGGTAGCCGGCGGCAAGCGCGGTCTTCCCAAGACCGGCCTCCCTTGCCGAGCCGGTCCGCCTTTGCTATAATCGAACTTCTGCCGGCCAATTTTTCACCAGGAGGTTCAGGGCCTTGGAAGAAGGCAGTTCACCCCACAGTAGTTTCTTGAGCCGCCTCTGGCGGCTCTTGAAAAAAGATTCCCTGTCACCGGCCTCGTTCGAGGCGGAAATAAACAATCTTCTGGATCACGGCGAGGAAAGCGGGGCCATCGGCCAGAGCGCCAGCGAGATGATCCAGAGCATAGTTGACTTCAACGACACGGTGGCCCGCCAGATAATGACCCCCCGCATCGCCGTGGTGGGCCTGGAAAAAACCCGCCCCTTGCGCGAAGCCATAAAAACCGTTCTTGACCAGGGTTATTCGCGGCTGCCGGTTTTCGACGGCGACCTGGATCACATTGTGGGCTTCATCGTCGGCAAGGATCTTTTGCAGTTCTGGGGCCAGGATCTCGAACTGCCCCTGCCGGAAAGCATCATCCGCCCCATAGCCCTGGTGCCGGGCAACAAGAAAATCGTCGATATCCTGTCGGAACTCCGCTACCGCAAGAGCCACCTGGCCGTGGTGCTGGACGAATACGGCGGCACGGCCGGCCTGGTGACCATGGAAGACATCATTGAAGAGATAGTGGGGGACATCCACGATGAATACGATGAGGAAGAGGCGCCCTTCGTGGATTTGGCCCCGGGGGTGACCCTGGCCGCCGGATTGGCCGGCATCGGCGACCTTAGCACTCACTTGGGCGTGTCCCTGCCCGAGGGCGACTATGACACCCTGGGAGGCTTTCTCACCAACCAGGTGGGCAGGGTCCCCCAGGTCAAGGAGGAAATCCAGTGGGAGGATCTCCTGTTCAGCATAACCGCCGCCGATGACCGCAAGGTGGAGAGGGTGGAAATCCGCCGTGCGCCGCCGGCCCCCGCTTCCCTGGGAGCCGGCTGAGGCGGCCTTGGCGGCCGCTTGGCCTCAACCGGCCTGGAACAGGTTAATGAAGGCCAGGACCAGGGGGATGACCAGCATGGACATGACCGTGCCGACAGCGACGACCCGGGAGCCGAAGGCCAGGTCGGCGCGGTAATAGCCGGCCAGAAGGGCCAGGCTGGTCGGCGGCGGCAGCGAGGACTGGACCAGGAAGACTTTGAACATCAGGGGCGTCATCTCAAAAAAGCAGGCCTGCAGAATCATGGTCAGGGGGCATAAAATGAAGCGGCCGAGCAGCACCAGGGCCAGGTCGCGGTCGGGCTTGAGGGTGGCGGCGTCGAGGCGGCCCAGGCTCAGGCCGATGAACAATAGGGCCAGGGGCGTGGTCAGGCTGCCTAAAAGCGCGGCCGAATTCAGGATGGTCTTGGGCGGGTTGTGGCCGCTCAGAAGCACGATTATGCCCAGGCCGAAACCGATTAGGGGCGGGGAGAATATCCGGCTCAGCCGGCCCGGCCAGTCGGTCGTCGCCCGGGGCCGGTCCCCGTCCCGGCTCAGGGCGTATTGACCCAGGGTCCAGAAAAAAAAGGAGTTGGCGAAAAAATAAAGGAGCACGTAGGGCAGGGCGGCTTCGCCGAAAAGAGCCACGTTGATGGGCAGGCCCATGAATATGGTGTTGGAGGCGGCGCAGCCGGTGGTTATCAGGCCGCGCCGGGGCCGGCTGATTTTGAACAGCCGGACCAGGAGCAGGCTTAAGGTGAAGCTCAGCAGAATGGAAGCCAGGGGCGCCAGGACGCCGGGGATGAGCCGGGTGAATTCCTCGCGGGTGAAGGTGTTTAAGACATTGACGAAAAGGTAGGGCGGCAGGGCCACCAGGGTCACCAGGCGGGGCAGGAAGTTCTTGGTTTCCGGGGCGCACCAGCCGCGGCGATCCAGGATAAAACCGACCAGCCCGATGAAATAAAGGCTTATGAGGCATTCGAGGCCCTGGATGATGGCGGACAGCATTTGTTGGTATTTCCAAGGCCTGGCGTCACAAGCTGAATTGGCGCTCCAGGTCGATGATGAGTTCCACTTCGCCGAGGTGGAGGCGGGCCTTGGCGGCTATTTCCTCGGTCGAATGGCCTTTCTTGGCCATTTGCAGAACCAGGGCCCGGACTTCCGGGGCGGCGGGGTTGGCCCCGGCCGCGGCCGGGCTCACGCCCTCCTGGCGCAGTCCGGCCAGTTTTTTCTGGGCGCTGTTGAAGCTGGCCTCGGCCTGCTTCAACAGGATCTGGTAGTCGGAGAGGCGGCGGTCCAGCTTGAGGATGAGATCGGCCGAGAGGTTTTTTCTGTCCTCCAGGTTCCGCTCGAAGTTGGCGGAGAGTTTCTCCGCCTCCGCCAGAAAGTTTTCCAGTGAATGCTGCCAGTTTTCCGGCAGACCGGCCGGGTCGGGAGGCCGGACGGCCCGGGTGCGCCGCCAGAGGATCAAAAGGAGAAGGACCAGGAGGATTTCCACAGCCACTTGCGCGAAGGTCAGGGCGACGGACAAGGGTTAGCCCCCTTTGACGGCGGCGCCGTCAGATGTGGACATCGACCACCGGCCGCGGTTCA
The DNA here is from genome assembly GCA_031286085.1 of Candidatus Adiutrix sp. Taxonomy (GTDB): domain Bacteria; phylum Desulfobacterota; class Desulfarculia; order Adiutricales; family Adiutricaceae; genus Adiutrix. The sequence continues at coordinate 11,646 of JAITUX010000160.1, forward strand.
AAGGGCCCCGGGGCCGCCTCGGCCCCCGGCCGGTCGTCTGGCGGGGCCGGGCCGGTCCTGGGGGCGGCCGGGCGGGAGCGCCGGCTTTCACGGCGAGCCTGGGGATCGACGGCGGTCACCACCTTGGTTTCCTCCAGGGGCTGCACCGTTCGGGCCAGGGTCTCCCTCAGCCGCTGGGAGGTCTCGGCCTGGGCCTCGCGCCGGGCCGCCTCCTCCGCGGCCAGGTGTCCGCCGGCCAGGGCGCTGACCTGGGGAGACTGGTTCAGAACCTGGGTCAGGTTGGCCAGGGCCGCCGTCATGCCGCCTCCTCATAAAATCATGATTATTATAGCCCATTCCCCGAAGGCCGGCAAGACGGCGGGGCCGCGGGCGATGATTCAACAAAAACCAGCCGGGCCGGCCTGATGGCATATCAGGCCGGCCCGGCTTATCGGCATGCGGCCGGGGTTATTCGGCGGCTTTGGCCCTGGGGGCGGGCTTGGTGACCCGGCCGCTTTTGATGCACTGGGCGCAGGCCTTGATTTTCTTCACCGTGCCGTTGGGCAGCTGGTGGCGCACGGACTGGAGGTTCGGCTGCCAGAGCTTCTTGGTTTTGTTGTTGGCGTGCGAGACGTTGTAGCCGTTTTGGGCGTGTTTGCCGCACAGGTCGCAGACGCGGGACATGATCCTCTCCCCCTATGGTTCACTTTGGACGGGTTTCAACCGCCGTCGCCTGGCCAAGGCGGCCCTGGCCCTCAAAAACATTATTTGAGGAATTTCGGAATATAACACAGGATAACCGGCTTGGCAAGCCCCGGTCCGGCCCCTTGGTTGTCATGTCTCTGGCCTTTTCAGGTGAAATGGGTTATAATCCGCCGTATGTGATTACGGTCCTTAAAGTTTCATCCGGTTTTACGGCTAAGAGATTTA
>JAITUX010000188.1 GCA_031286085.1 Candidatus Adiutrix sp.
CACCCTCACCCCGGCCAGTTTGGCGGCCAGGAAATGCCCCAGTTCATGGACGAAGATGAGAGCCAGGAGCAGCACTATGAAATAGGCCAGGGACGGGAACTTGACCAGAAGCGCCAGAAGGGCCAGGGCCGGTATTATATTTTTCAGGTTTTTCAGCATTGACCAAGCCTTTTCATTCATATTTCCGCTCGTCCGGCGGCACGAACCACTGGTTGAAATTGTGGCCCAGGCCACCGGGGCCGACTTCCGGCCCGATGAAGCGCCGGGCCACGACCGGCAGGGCATCGGGGACGTAGAGAAAGACATAGGGGACGTCGTCATGGAGGATTTCCTGGACCCGGTCATAGATCTTCTTGCGCTCGTCCTGGTCGAGAATGAAGCGGGCCTCGTCCACCAGCCGGTCCACCTCCTCGTTTCGGTAGCTTATGAAATTGAGCTCGCCGGGCCGGTTTTTGCTGGAGTGCCAGATATCGAAAAGGTCCGGGTCGGTGGGTATGGTCCAGCCCATGATCACGGCGTCGAAGTTGTGGCGGTCCAGAAATTCCTTCAGAAAGGCGGCCCATTCAATGACCTGAAGCTTGACCTCGACGCCGATTTCCTTCAGGCGGGCCTGGATTATGGCCCCCACCTGTTCCCGGATCTTGTTGCCCTGGTTGGTGACGATGGTGAAGCTGAAAGGTCGGCCATCCCGGACCAGGAGGCCGTCCCGCTCGAGCCAGCCGGCCTCGGCCAGGAGAGCCCGGGCCTTGGCCGGGTCGTAGGGATAGGGGGCTATGTCATGGTTGCTGGCCCACATGTCCGGCTTGAAGGGGCCGTTGGCCACCCGGCCGAGACCCAGGAGCACGCCTTCGACTATCTCGTCCAGGTCTATGGCGTGGGCCAGGGCCTGGCGCACCTTCCGGTCCTGGAACAGCGGCCGTTCCAGGTTGAAACCCAGGTAACCGTAGCTGAAGGCCGGGTAGCGGAAGACGTTGTAGGCGGACTTGAAATCGGCCTCGCCGCTCTTTTCCTCATACTGGTCCGGGGTCAGGTTCATGGTGTCGATGTGGCCGGCCTCGAGTTCCAGCATCTGGGCGTTGAGGTCGGGGATGACCTTGATGACCACGCGGTCGATATGGGGCCGGCCCTCGAAGTAATCGTCGTTGGCGACCAGGGTCACCCTTTGGCCGGCCTCCCATTTTTCCATTTTGTAGGGTCCGGTGCCTACGGGCCGGCGGGCCAGGGGGCTGGCGGCCAAATCCCGCCCCTCCAAGAGGTGGGCCGGCATGATGGAGAAGCTCCAGGTGCTCAGGGCCTTGGCCAGGGGCCGCCGGTAAGTGACGCGAAAGGTGTGGTCGTCCACGGCCTCGGCCTTTTCAATCTGCTGAAAGGAGTTGGCGTAGGCCGTGGGCGTCCCGGGATCGACCATCAGTTCATAGGTGAAAAGGGCGTCCCGGGCCGTGAAAGGCTGCCCGTCGTGCCAGGACACGCCCTGTCGCAGTTTGAAGGTCAGGGTGCGCTGGTCCTCGGAAAACTCCCAGGCTTCGGCCAGGGCCGGGACCAGTTCCAGGTTCTTGTCCAGTTTGACCAGGCCGTCGTAAACCCGGTCGATGACGGCGAAGGAGGCGCTGTCGCTGGCCAGGGCCGGAATCAGGTTGGAGGCCTCGCCCAAGGCGGCCTCGACCAAGGTATCGCCGTTCACCGGCGTCCGGTCTTCGGTCTGGGCGGCAGGCTCCGGTTCCCCGCGGCAGGCGGCCAACCCGAGGCAAAGTCCCAGCCAGAGCGCCAGGAGGCTTAGGTTTTTTTTCATATAAGGTTCCCCTCTGGGCAAAGTCAGGCCATAATCAAGCCGCCTTCGAAATAAAACCCTTATTGAAAGCGACATGGTATAATATACCGTCCGCCTGTTTTTTTCCAGCTTCAAGGAGCCTGCCGACGAAAAAATGGAAATGACTTCCGTTTTTGAAAAATTCTCTTCCAGGGAAGTTCTCACCCCGACCACCCTGGCGGCCCGCATCCAAGCCGCCTTCGACGATAATTTCAGCCAGCTCTGGGTGGAGGGGGAAATAGCCGAGCTTAACCTGGCCGCCTCCGGCCATGCCTACTTCGTGCTTAAAGACAGCGCGGCCCGCCTTAAGGCGGTCATGTGGAAAGGCCGCCGGGCCTACGCGGGCGCGGCCTTGGCCGAGGGCTTGGCTGTGCTGGCCCGCGGCCGCCTGGGGCTCTACCCGCCCAGGGGCGATTTTCAACTGGTGGTGGACTACCTGGAACCACAGGGCGAGGGCGCCCTCAAGCTGGCTTTTGAAAAAATGAAAAAGGCCCTGGCGGCCGAAGGGTTCTTCGCCGAGGACCGCAAAAGACCCCTGCCTTATTGGCCGGCCAGGGTGGCCTTGGTAACCTCCCCGGCCGGGGCGGCGGCCCAGGATTTCTTAAGGACCGCCCTGACCCGAAGGCCCGGGGCGGCCATCAGCCTCTACCAGGTGCGGGTCCAGGGACCGGGGGCGGCCCAGGAAATCGCCCAGGCCCTGACCGACCTCAACGCCTGGGGCGGCTTCGACCTCATTGTGCTGACCAGGGGGGGAGGCAGTTTGGCCGATCTGTGGGCCTTCAACGAGGAACAGGTCGTCCGGGCCTTGGCCGCCTCCCGGACCGTGACCCTGGCGGCCATAGGCCATTCCACGGACCTGACCCTGGCGGAAATGGCCGCCGACGCCCGGGCCATAACCCCCACCGCCGCGGCCGAGGCGGTTTTCCGGGATCAGGCGGCTCTCAAGGCGCACCTGACGGAGACCGGAGAACGGCTGACGAGAGCCTTGGGCAGCCTTATGGCCCAGCGCCGGGAGAGGCTGGAAGCTTTGGCGGCGGCCCTCTATCGCCAGACGGGGGAAAACCAGGCCCGGCTTCGGGAAAAGCTTGCCGGGCTGACGCGGACCCTGGCCCGCTTTGAAGACCGGCTGGGCTTCGAGAGCCTTGGCCTGGACCAACTGGCCGCCCGCCTGACCAGGGGCGGAGCCGAGGCCCTGGCTTGGCGCCGGGCCCGGCTTTCGGCCGCCTTTCAGGCCCTGCGCCTCTGCACCCCGGCGGCTTGGCTGGCCGAGGCCAGGAAGGATTTGGCCGGCCTGGACGACCGCAGGCGAAAAGCCTGGACCGCCCGGCTGGATGATAACCGGGCCCGCCTGGCCTTGCTATCCGCCCGGCTGGGCGACCTGTCCCCGCAAGCCGTCCTTAAACGGGGCTACGCCCTGGTGACGCGTCCGGGCCAGACCGCGCCGGTGACGGCCAGCCGGGACCTTTCGCCGGGGGAGGCTATCCAGGTGCGGCTGGCCGATGGCGGCTTCATTTCCCGGGTGGAGGAGGTAGAATGAAAAAAAAGGAACCGGCGTTTGAAGAAGGGCTGGCCAGGCTGGAGGAATTGGTCGGCCGGCTGGAAGACCGCCGCCTGGGGCTGGACCAGGCCTTGGCCGCCTTCGAAGAGGGGCTGAGCCTGAGCGCGGCCCTTAAGAAGAAGCTGGACGAAGCCGCCGGACGGGTGGAGAAACTCACCCGGGACCTGGCCGGCCGGCCACTGTCCGAACCCCTGGAAATGCCGCCGGAACCGGAGGTCGGAGATGACGGCTAAGGCCCAGCCGCCTTCCGATTTTGAAGCCTGGCGCCGCCGGCAGATAAAAAACATTGATGCCGGCCTGGACCGGGCGCTTCGGCGGCTGAACCTGGTCCGGCTGGGCCTTGAGTCTTTAGATGAAGCCCTGCGTTACTCTCTTCTAGGGGGCGGCAAGCGCCTCCGGCCTCTACTGGCCCTGGCCGCGGCCGAAGCCGTGGGCGGCAGGGCTCGGGCCGCCCTGCCTCTGGCCTTGGCCGTGGAGATGATCCACGCCTACTCCCTGATCCACGACGACTTGCCGGCCATGGACGACGACGATGTGCGCCGCGGACGGCCGACCTGCCACAAGGTTTTCGGCGAGGGGCCGGCCATTTTGGCCGGCGACGCCCTCCTGACCCTGGCCTTCGCCAGCCTGGCCGCCCCGGAAGGAGGAGCGGCCGCCGGACGGTTTGGCCAAGCCTCGGCTTGGCTGGCCCGGGGAGCGGGAGCGGCGGGCATGGTAGGCGGCCAAGTTCTGGACCTGGCCTTGGAGCGGCGGGAAGGGCCGGCCTCGGCCGGGGAAGTCCGGGCCATGGAAAGGCTCAAAACCGGAGCCCTCATGGCCGCCGCTCTGGCCGGGGGAGCCTGCCTGGCCGGAGGCGGACCGGCCGACCTGGGCCGGTTGTGGCGCCTGGGTCTCGACCTTGGCCTGGCTTTTCAAATTCGGGACGACCTCTTGAACCTCTCAGGCGATCCGGCCCTAACCGGCAAGGCCGTCGGCAGCGACGCCGCCCGGGGCAAAGCGACCCTGCCCGCCCTTCTGGGGCCG
>JAITUX010000213.1 GCA_031286085.1 Candidatus Adiutrix sp.
CTCGTCTTGAGCGACCGATGGGCCTGGGCCAGAAGGTCCAGGCGGCGGCGCAGGGCCGCCGCGGTTTCAGCCAAAGCCTGGCGGGACCGGCTGACCTCGGCCAATTCCTCCCGGTGGCGGTTCAATTCCGCGGCCAGGGCCTCCATCCGGGCGCCGGTCTCGGCTTCCTGGGCGGCTTTCAAGCGCAGTTGGGCCCTGAGATCGCGCCGGCCCGTCTCCACCTGGTCTTTTTCCCGTCTCAGGTCATGGAGGCTGGCGGCCGTATCCCGCTGTTCGGCCATGACGGCCCGTAAATCGACGTCCCGGCCGTCCTGCAGGGACTCGCGCAAATCCTGGAAGCGTTTGCGGGCCTCGGTCATGGACGCGGCCAAGAGGTCCCGCCGCCCGGTCAATTCTCCGCGCTCTGCCCGCAGCCGCTGATTTTCCTCGGCCAGCCGCGACCGTTCCTGTTCGGCCACCCGCAAAAGTTCGGTCTTGAGTTCAAAAATCTTGACCAGGCGGGCCTTGGCCAGTCCCAGTTCCTTCAAGGTATGATGGGCCTCGGCCGCCTGTTCGGCCAGGCGCTCCTTTTCCAGGCCGGCGGCGGACAGGGCCCGGTCCAGGCTGTCCCGCCCTTCCCGCGCCTCGACCGCCGGCCGGGCGGCGGCCGAGGACAGGCTTTTCAGCCGGCGCCGGACCGTGTTCATGTTCTCCGACCGGTTGGGCAGGCGTCGGAAACGCTCCAGGATTTCGGCGCTCTCGGACCTGAGTTTCTGACTGGAAGACAGGCGTCCTCCGGCCAGGGACAGGCGGTGGCGCAGATCTTCCAGAAGGGCCTGGGTCCGGCCCAGGACCCGGGCCGCGGACAGGAAGTTCTTTTCCAGGTAGGCCGGACGGCCCAACCGCTCGGGCAGGAAAAAATAAAGCCGGGCCATTTCCCGGCGCTTGTCCACCACCGACCGCCACAGGGCGGCCACCCCCCGGCCCAGACTCTCCAGGCGGCCGCCGGTCTCGCGGTGCCTGGTCCCGGCCAGGTTTTTTTCCGCCTCGGCCAGGCCCTGGACCGCCTCTTCCAGGGTCTTGACCGCGCCAGGGGCGACCGAGGCCAGGTTCTGCTCAACCCGGAGCAACTCCGTCAGACGTTCGGTCAGCCGCCGTCCGATGGCCGCCCAATCCCGCCCCGGCTCGGAACCGTCCACGGCTAGGGCCAGTAGATCGTCCACTTCCGCGCCCAGGGCGTCTATTTCCTCGGCCCAGCGCTCGCTTTCCAGCACCAGCTCCCGGGCCGAGCCCACCTCGGCCCGCAACTTCAGAACCGCGCCGGTCAGGTCGGCCCGGGGCGGGGCGGGGCGGCCCGGCTCGTCGCCTAAGCCGGCCCTGAGTATGAGGGCCTGGCTTTCTTCCAGACGCCTGGCTTTGCGCCACATGGCTTTGGCTTCGTTCAGCCAGAGGTCGGACTCCTCTTTTAGCCTGGGCCAGAGGCGGGCGGCCCGCCCGAGATCGGCCAGGCTGGCGGCCAGGGCCGCCTGCCGGTCTTCCAAGGGGCGCAAGGCCGCTTCCAGGCCGGCCTGGCCGGCCGGCCAATTCTTCTTCAGGTCCAACCGGGCCTGGGTCAGGCGGCCGATTTCCAGTTCCGCGGCGGCCAGGGCCTGGCGAATGTTCTCCGGCCCCTTGGGGAAGTGGGCCGGGAGACGTCCGGCCTCGGCCCGGGCTTCCCCGCCCAGGGCCAGGGCAAAAAAATCCGAGAGCGAGGCCGCTCCCAAGTCGCGCCCGGCCTCCGGCCCCAGCCGGTCAGGCGGAAGTGGCGGCCCGGGCCGGTAGCCTTCCGCGGGGGGGACGAAAGCGTTCAGCAACCGGCCTATTTCCCTGGCCAGCTCCTGGCAGGCGGCGAAATCGGCCCGCCTGCTTCCGGCCGCGTCGGCGGAATCGGTCTCAAAACTCCGGCCGGCCCCGGCTTCGCCCTGAACCTGGGGAGACTCGTTCATGTCACCTTTCAGCGGCGCAGATACTCTATCATCTGGGCCGCGATTGAGCGGGCCACGTTGACCTGGGCCTCGGCCGTGGACGCCCCCAGGTGGGGGGTGACGACTACGTTTTCCAGGGCCAGCAGGGGATGGTCCGCGCCAGGGGGTTCGTTTTCAAAAACATCCAGGCCGGCGCCGGCCAGGCGGCCCGAGGCCAGGGCCTCGGCCAGGGCGGCCTCATCCACCAGCCCGCCCCGGGCGCAGTTTACCAGTATGGCCCCGGGCTTCAAGCGGCTGAAAATGACTTCGCGGCTTATGAGGCCCCGGGTTTCTGGGGTCAAAGGCAGGTGGAGGCTTACGAAATCGGCGGCGGCCAGGAGTTCCGGCCAGGCGGCCGGGCGGGCTCCTTCGGCGGCTATGGCCTCGGCCGTCACCAGGGGGTCATAAACCAGGACCTCCATACCGAAACCCTTGGCCAGGGCGGCCACCTTACGGCCCACGGCCCCGAAACCGATGAGGGCCAGGGTTTTGCCGCCCAGTTCGGTACCGCTGAGGCGGTTCTTTTCCCAGCGGCCGGCTTGGGGGGCGGCGTGAGCCGGCATGAGGCGGCGGACCAAGGCCAAGAGGTGACCCATTACCAGTTCGGCCACGGCGCCCGCGTTCTGGCCGGGCGTGTTCAGCACGGCTATGCCCCTGGTCCGGGCCGCCGCCACGTCTAT
>JAITUX010000272.1 GCA_031286085.1 Candidatus Adiutrix sp.
TTGAATTCCAGTTTCATTCCTTCACCTTATCCGGGCCCTATTTCGGCCTGAGCGCAATTTTTTGATTATATACTTAAAGCCCTCTCCCGGTCAATAAAGCGCCGCCGGCCTCCGCGCCGTCCCGCGGCCCCTGGCGGCTATGGGATATCCCTGGCCCGCGGCCCCGGGAAGCGGCGCTCCCCAGGGATTTGTGCTATAATCATTCGGCTGTAATCCCTTGCCAGGCGGTCAGGCGATGTTTTTCAAACCCCAGTTCAGCAAGGCCGGCCAGACCGGCCGCCCCGGGCCCTCCCTGGCCGGCGGGCTGTTCATGCTTGCGCTCGCCGCCTCGGCCCCCCTTGCGGCCCAGACCGATTTTAACACCGATTCCATTTTCCAGGCCCCGGCCGAGCCTGTTTCCGGAGCGCCCGCCCCGTCCGTGGCCGAAACGCCCCCCCTGCCGCCCGCCGCCTCCGACCCCTTCAACCTGCCGCCCGCCGGCAGCATACCCTTGGGTTCTTCCGCCCCCCCTCTGACCAGCCCGGCGGCCTCGGCGCCCGAATTCCCGGACGACCCCTTCGGCACGCCGGCGCCCGAGGACCGCCAGGTGCGGCAGGTCGCCCCGGCCCCGGACCAGCCGGCCCCGGCCGCCGCCGCAGCCCCGGCCGCCGCTACCGGCCCGGCTTCGGCCGCCCAGGAGCCGGCCGCCCCGCCCCCGGCGGAGCCGGCCCCGCCCTCGGCCTACGTCGCCCCCGAAGCCAGCCAGACCCTGGATGAAGCCCAGCGCGCCCGGCTGCGGGCCCTGTTCCCGGACATGCTGCCCCCGGAAGACCAGACCATCTCCGCCTTGACGCCTCCGCCGGCTCCGGCCGACCCGGAACCGCCGGAAGAGGACGGGGCGGCCATAGGCCGGGCCGGTTCCCTCCTGACCAAGGAATATTACGGCCAGGCCCAAATACTGCCGTCCCTGGACTCGCCGCCGGCCCTGGAGGACGACGCCTCGAAGTCCGCGGCCCCGGCCAAGGCGGACGCGGCCAAATCCGCCGGGGCCGCCAAGGGCAAGCCCGCCCCGGCGGCCAAGGGCCAGGCGGAGGCCAAAACCGAACCGACCAGGACGGCCAAGGCCCAGGACAGCCAGGGGCGGACGCCCGCCCCGCCCCGGGGCTCCCTGGCCCTGGTCAACGAAACCGGCGACCCCCAGGTGGGCGCGGTTTACCAATCCGCCTTGAGCCGCCTGGGCTATACCATCCTGGCCGGCCCGGCCGGCGGCTTCAGCCAAGGCCCGGCCGGCCAGACCGTCATCTATTACCGGCCCGGCGCCCAGGACCGGGCCCTGGCCGTCTCGCGGGATTTGCCGGGCCGCAAGACCCTGGCCGAAGCCCCGCCCGGGGCGGCGGCTTCCGACGTCATTGTTGTTTTGCGGTAAGCCTTGCCAAACGCGCCGCCCCGTTTTTCGGAAGTTTTCCGTGACCCCACCGGCCAGGTCGCCCTTCTGCAGGCCGAAGACCGCTACCTGGCCCGGCTGGCCGCCCGCTTCGGCGGGCGTTTCCTGGACTATCGCCGCCGCTGGGCCGAGGCCTCGGCCCGGGGGGACCCGGGCGAATTCCCCTTGAGCCTGGATTTGGCCGTCAATTCCGGCTGCCAGCTAAGCTGCCTCATGTGCCCTCTGCCCGGCCGCCCCGGCGGGCGGCGGGTGCGCCTGATGGATTCGGCCCTTTACGAGAGCCTGATGCTCCAGGCCGAGGAACACGCCTTGCCGGCCCTGACCCTGGGCCTGGGCAGCGAACCTTTGCTCCACCCGGAAGCGCCCCGCCTGGTGGCCCGGGCCGCCCGGGCCGGCGTCATGGATATCCGCTTGGGCACCAACGGCCTGGCCCTCTCCGCGGAGGCCGCCCGGGCTTTGGTGGACAGCGGCCTGACCAGGCTGGAGATTTCCGTGGACGCGGCCCGGCCGGAAACCTACCGCCAGGTGCGGGGCGGGAGTTTGGGCGAACTGGAACGGGCCATTGAAACCTTTTTGGACCAGCGCCGGCGGGCCGCTTCCGAGACCCCGCTCTTGCGCCTGAGCTTTCTCCGCCTGGACGAGAACCGGGCCGAAGAGGCCGAGTTCCTTGAGCGTTTCGGCCCCCTGGCCGATATGCTGGCCCTCCAGGACCCCCTCTGGTTCCCGGGAACCAGATTGCCCCCGCCGGGCCCCGGCCGCCGGCTGATAGCTGAAAACTGCGCCCAGCCCTGGCAGCGGCTGGGCCTGGACCAGGACGGCCGCCCCTGGCCCTGCTGCGCCTGGCCGGACGCCGCCTTCCCGCCTTTGGACGCCGCCTCGGACTTGGCCCGGGTCTGGCGTTCACCTGAAATGGCCGCCTGGCGTCACGGACTGGCCGGCCCCCCGGCCGGCTGGCCGGCCCCCTGCCGCTTCTGCTGGGGCCTGAGGCCCCAGACCCCCCAGCCGGCGGGCGGTGAGGCGGCGCTAGGTTGACCGGCCGAGCCGGAAGTTTAAATTACGAACCCTTCCGGTTGCGGCCGATTATTTTAGTCCGCCATATTGCCTGTCGAATTTGGGTCCAGGGCTCAGCCCTGGCTTGACGGTGGGAAGGGTTTACGCCTATAATCCATCTGCCAAGCGCATAGTGCCAATACTTCAGGACGGATGGCCATGGGGCTGATAAAAGGGGCCTTGTCCCTGACCCGTTACCGGGTGCGGGAGGAACCGCCGGAAACCCTCACCGATGAATACCTGAGCGGGCGGCTGA
>JAITUX010000041.1 GCA_031286085.1 Candidatus Adiutrix sp.
GACCGATCTTGTGGACGAATTTCACGGCCTGGCAGAATTCCACGCCGGTCTGGCCCTGCAGTTCCAGGTCGCTGACAATGATGCGCGGGCCTTCGTTCATCGCCGCGGAAAGGCCGTCCGTGGGGTTCCCGGCCGTCAGGACCTGGAAATTATGGTCTTCCAGGATCTTCTTGAGCATTTCCAACTGGTAGGACGAGTCGGAGACCACCAGGACCTTGCGGTTCTGGTCTTTGAACGGGGTGGACAAGAGGTGGGCTATGACTTTTTGGGAGGCGAAGCTGCGGGCCCTGAGCTGCCCCATGGCTTCCTCCAGAATTTGAATGGTCTCGTCGGATTCGTGGGGATCCCGGGCCCGGGGCCGCAGCCGGCCGGGCCCCAGCAGGGCCCGCTCGACATAATTGGCGAGGGCCGCGGGCTCAAAACCATCGGGCAAAAAAGCGTGGGCGCCCTCGTTTAAGACCATGAGTACCTCTTCCCGGGCCGCCCGCGGCCCGGAGCCTTCGATGAAAATGAAGGCCGGACGGTTCAAGGAGACTATCTCGGACACGGTCTGCATGAGCTTGACGCTGGCGGCGTCTTCCGGCCAGAAATCAATTACCGCCACGTCGCTCCGCGACTCTATGATGGCCTGGGCCGCCGCCTGAACGGCTTCCGGCCGGGCCTCCAGCTGGGTCAACTCAAACCGGCCGCCCCCCAGGGCGCTGTTGGCGCGCGCGGCCATGTCCTTGTCCGCCAGGCTCAGAAGTATTCTCGCCATTGTTTTTCCTCCCGCGCAGGCCGGAACAGAAATTCACGCCTCATTCCACGACCATGTTTTCAAATTCGACCACGTTGTAATGCCGGACCAGTTGTTTTTCAAAAAAACGGTTCATTTCGGCCAGGGACAGGCTGGATGAAAACATAATCTTGAGGCGGCTGACGGCCAGGCCCCGTTCTATTTTGTCCAGGGTCGGCACGGTGTCCATAAGGTCGGCCACTTCGGCCAGGCGCTTCAAGACCAGGTAAACCACCAGGGAAGGATCCTGGAAAGAGCGGCCCAGCTTGACGAAGGACTGGAAGACCCGGGTTTTGCCGCTGGCCAGCTTGGTATAATACAGGATGTTGGCCAGGGGCGACAGGCGGAAAGTCTCGGTCTCGTCATCGGCGGCGGCGGCGGCGTCCTTGGTCTCCGGCTTGTGGAAAGCGGCTATCGCGGCCAGGAGTTCCGGATCGGAGACTTCATAGTTCTGGCCGGCCCTGATGATGGCCAGGCCGGCTTCCAGGTTCTTTACCGCGTCCAGCAGGAGGTCTATGAGTTCCTGGGTGACGCTCAGTTCCTTTTCCCGGACCCGGTCCAGCACGGTCTCCACCTCGTGGACGAAAGCGCCCACGTTGGTGAAGCCGGTCATGATGAAGTTGCCCTTTATGGAGTGGAAATGCCGGAATATGGTGTTGATCCGCCGGGCGTTCTCGGGATCCTTCTCCAACTGGAAAATATCCTCGTTCAGTTCGTTGAGGATGTTGTGGATCTCAATGAAGAACTCCTCGGCCACGGATTCGTCCAGGTCATGACGGGGTTTTTCCGGCGGCGCGGCGGCCGGGGTCTCATGGACGGCGGCGGCCGCCGCCTCGGACGCGGCCTCCGGCGCCGCGTGATGCTCTCCGGCCTCGGGTTCGGCCGGGCCCAAATCGAAAACGACGGGGGTGGTCTCCGCGGCGCCTTCCACGTTGCGGCCGGTGGCCAGGGCGATTAGTTCAAAGGGGTCCAGCACCATGCCCAGCTGGTTGCCGCCCAGGATGGTGGTCCCGGAGACGCCCTTGACGGAAAAAATCTCCGGCAGGGGGATGAGCACCAGTTTCTGGGGCCGGATGAATTCCGAAACTTTCAGGGCGATGCGGCCGTTTTTGGCGTCGATGACGATGATGGACAGGGATTCCGTTTCTTCGGCCAGGGGCGAGCCGCGCAAAAGGGCGCGCAGGTCGTGCATGGGGATGATGGAGCCCAGGTACTGGATGCTCTCCGTGGCCCCCATGGTGGAGATGACGTCCTTGGGCTCGACGGACTGGGTGGCCACCACGTTGCCGATGGGCACGGCGCAGTAGCTTTCCCCGACCCGGAGAATCAGGGCGTCGGTGATGTTGACGGCCGAGAGCTGGGGTATCTTGTAAGTGAAGATGGTGCCACGGCCCGGGGCGGTCTCGATGAGCACTTCGCCCCCCAGGGTCTCGACGGTGTTCTTGACCACATCCATGCCCACCCCGCGCCCGGATATCTCCGTGGCCTCGGTGGTGGTGGAAAAACCAGGCAGCATGATGAGATTCCAGCATTCGGCCTGGTTGATGGCCTGGGCCGCCGCCGGGGAGAGGAAACCCTTCTCCGCCGCCGTCTGCCGGATGCGGGCCTCATTCAGCCCGTGGCCGTCGTCGGCCACGGAGACGTAGGTGAAACCTTCCTTTTTGTAGGCGGTCAGAATGACCTGGCCCGTGGCGTCCTTGCCGCTGTGCTTGCGTTCCAGGGGATCTTCCAGGCCGTGGTCGATGGCGTTGCGGATCTGGTGGGCCAGGGGCTCGTAGAGCTTTTCGGCCACGGTCTTGTCCACCAGCGTATCCTCGCCGACGATCTCGAAATTGACCTGGCGGCCTTTTTTCTTGGCCAGGTCCCGGACCAGGCGCCGGAAACGCAGAAAGGTGTCCTTGATGGGCACCATGCGGATATCCATGACCAGGTGGTGAAGGTCGGAGGAGATGCGGTTGGCCGTCAGGGCCGCGTTCTTGACCATCTCCATGGAACTCTTGTCGATGGAGGTCGCGAGCGTGGACAGATGGCGCTGGAGTATGGAAATGTTCGAGGCGGTGATGATGATTTCCCCGGTCAGCCCCAGGAGCCGGTCCAGGTGGGCGATCTTCACCGCCATGCGGTCGATTTCCGGCGGAGTGCCCTGTTCCCGGCCCTCCGCCAACGGGGCGGGATTACCAGTCATGGTCGAAAATCCTCGTTAAGATGATGCTGACCATTTCCGCCGTGGGGGGCTTGATGAGATAGTCGTCCGCCCCCAGGCGCAAGGCCCGGAAAATGTATTTCGAGTCGGAGTGGGTGGATATGATGACCACGGGAATGGGCCGCAGGGCCGGATCGTTCTTGATGGCCTCGGTCAGCTCGAAGCCGTCCATTTCCGGCATGACCAGGTCGGTGATGATCATGTCGAATTTCCGGGCTTTCAAAAGCTCCTGGGCCTTCAGGCCGTTTTCCGCCTCGGTCGTGACCATGCCCAGGCTGTTGACCAGTTCCTTGATGGTCTTGCGCACAGCCAGGTAGTCGTCAACCACCAGAACTTCCTTGCCCTTCCAGGGCGTGTCTGCCGGACTCATTTAGCCTCTTTCCCGCTTAAGGCGCCTCGGGCGGCCGTCCGCCGGGACTGGCTTAGGCCGCCCGCGGTCCCGGCCGTCCGTAATCTCTTAAGCACTGATTTAATGATTATAACATTTTTTCAATCCTTGTTCAAGGTTCAAGGTGGGCCCAAAGGCCCTAGCGGCGCGGGTCGATGGCGTCCCTGAGACCTTCCCCCGCCAGGTTGTAGCTCAGGACCGTGACCAGGATGGCCAGGCCCGGGTAAAAGCTGAGCCACCAGGCCCGGCTGAGGTAGTCCTTGCCGTCGGCCAGCATGACCCCCCAGGTGGCCGTGGGCGGCTGGACCCCCAGGCCCAGGAAGGACAGGCCGCTCTCCAGGAGAATGGCCCCGGCCACCCCCAAGGTGGCGCTGACCAGCACCGGGGCCAGGGCGTTGGGCAGGAGATGGCGCAGGATCAGGCGGGCGTCGGAAGCCCCGAGGGCCCGGGCGGCCAGGACGAAATCGCGGTTCTTGAGGCTTATGAACTCGGCCCGGACCAGGCGGGCCACCCCCATCCAGCTGGTCAGGCCGATGACCGCCATGACGTTCCAGATGGAGGGCTCCAAGAGGGAGATGACGGCCAGGACCAGGAACATGGCCGGGAAACAGAGCATCAGGTCGCAGAAACGCATGATCAGGCCGTCCGCGAACCCGCCGTAAAACCCGGCCAGGGCGCCGAAGAAAAGGCCGATGGCCGTGGCCAGCCCCACGGAGACCAGGCCCACCTTGAGGCTGACCCGGCTGCCCCAGATTAGCCGGGAAAGGACGTCCCGGCCCAGGGCGTCGGTGCCCAAAAGATGCCCGGAACCCGGCGGCTTGAGGCGAGCCCGGAGGTCCGGCCGGTCCGGGTCCCCGGGCGACAGGAAACCGGCCGAAAGGCTCACTCCGAAGAGGCCCAGGATGACCAGGAGGCCGGCCAGGGCCATCCTGTTGCTGGCGAAACGCCGGGCGAAATCTTTCGCGGTCATGGCTCGTCACCTTGAGGTTATGGAAGCGGGCCGGCCCCGGTCACTTGAAGGCGGAATCGCGCAGGCGCGGGTCGGCCCAGGCGTAGCCTAGGTCGGCCAGCAGATTGCCCGCCAGGGTCAAAACGGCGCCTATGACCAGGGCGGCCATGACCAGGGGGTAATCCCGGCCCATGACCGCCATGTAGAAAAGCTGGCCCAGGCCGGGAATGGCGAAGCTGGATTCGACGATGACCGAGCCGCCTATCAGCCCCGGCAAGGACAGGCCCAGGATGGTTATGACCGGCAGAAGGGCGTTTTTAAGGCCGTGGCGCACGATGACCTGCCTCTCGGAGAGGCCCTTGGCCCGGGCCGTGGTTAGGTAGTCCTGGCGGATGACTTCCAGCATGTTGGAGCGCATGTAGCGGGAGAGGCCGGCGAAGCCGCCCAAGGTGGAGACGGCCAGGGGCAGGACCAGGTGGCGGGCCAGGTCCAATATCTTGGCCCCGGGCGCGAGTTCGTCATAATTGAGGGAGGTGAGGCCGGAAACAGGCAGCACCCCCAGGTCCACGCCGAAAAGGCGCATGCCCAGGAGGGCCAGCCAGAAGGGGGGGGCGGCGAAGCCCAGGAAGAGGACGACCGTGACGGCCCGGTCGAAAAGGCCGCCGGCCCGCACCGCGCACAATATGCCCACCGGGACGGCGACGAGCAGGATAAGGGCCAGGGAGGCCAGGTTGAGGGCCAGGGTGACCGGCAGCCGCTCGGCTATCTTTTCCATGACCGGGCGGCGGTCCGGGGCGAAGGAGCGGCCGAAATCCAGCCGGATGAAGCGTCCCAGCCACTCAAGGTACTGCTCGGACAGGGGCTTGTCCAGGCCGTATAAGGCCCGGAGGCGCTGTTTGCTCTCCAGGGTGAAGTTGGGGTTAAGGTCGGTCATCCGGTCGATGGGTTCGCCCGGGGCCAGGTGGATGACCACGAAACTCAAAAGGGTGATGCCCAGGAGGGCCGGCGCCATCATGAAAAGGCGTTTCAAGGTGTATCGGAGCAAAAAATTACCCGCGTCTTGACAAGTGGAAGGGCGTGTTTAAATTATGGAAAAAGCCGGCGCGGCCACAGGCGCCGGCTTGAAGCCGAAAGTCTTAAGCCCTGTAATAGGGAAAGGAGGCAAAGCCATGTCCGTGCTAAGATTCACCCCGCGGGCCGGGGCCATGGGCCTGCCGTTTATGGAACTGGAAAAGATGCGCAGCCACATGGAGACCATATACAACGCCCTGGCCGGCGGCGTCACCCGGGCCAGAAGCAATTATACCGGAGTTTTCCCGCCTGTCAATCTGGCCGAGGACGACGAGCGCCTCTACCTGACGGCGGAACTGCCGGGCGCG
>JAITUX010000123.1 GCA_031286085.1 Candidatus Adiutrix sp.
ATTCCGGCCTCCCTCAAATGCCGGGGCCAGGTGACGGCCCGGGTGCGCCGGGCGGCCTACGAGGTCCATATCCGCCGCCTGGAATTCAAGCCCCCCGAGGGCGGCGGCGAGCCCGAGCCGGTGGCCCTGGCCGAGGCGGTCATGCTGGCCGACGACCGGCCCATAGTGGAAGTGCGCAATCTCAACCTGCGCCTAAGGGGTTCTTCCGCGGCCGGCCTCCGCCGGGCCTGGGGCCGCTCCCGGGCCTCCGTCCGGCCCCCGGCGGCCGAAATACGCACCTACAACAAGCCCCGCCTCCTGGCCCTGGCCGAGGGCCGGCCCAGCGAGGCCCTGGGCCCCTCCTTCGCCCGCTTCGACGAAGGGGCCTTCCTGGCCCGCCTGCCCCGGCCGCCCTACGACTTCATCGACCAGATCACCGTGCTCCAGGGCTCCTTAGGCGAAATAAAACCGGGCGCCGAAGCCCTGGCCCGCTACGTGGTCGAGGCCGACGGCTGGCTCTTCGGCGAAGCCGGGGGCTGGCGCCCGGCCCCGCCTTACGCCGTCCTGAACGAAATCGCCCTCCAGCCCTGCGGCTTCCTGGCCGCCTACATGGGCTCCGCCCTGCCCTTCGACCAGCCCATGCATTTCCGCAACCTGGGCGGCCGGGCCACTGTCCTGGCCAACGTGGCCGGGGGCGAGGCGGTGGACACCCGGGTCCGCTTCATCCGGGGCAGCCGCCTGGGCGAAATGCTCATCCAGCACTACGAGTTCGAGTGCGCCGCAGGCCGCCGCCCCATATACAAGGGCCACACCCACTTCGGCTTTTTCAGCCCCCAGGCCCTGGCCCGCCAGACCGGCCTGGCCAACATCCGGGACGCCTGGCCGGCCCGGCCGGCCGCCGAAACCCTGGCCGCCTATCCCCAGGGGCCGGCTTTCCCCACCGGCCGGTGGCGCCTCCTGGAAAAAATCGCCCTTGACCCCCGCGGCGGGCCGGCGGGCCTCGGTTCCGCCTTCGCCCTCACCCGGGTCGATCCCGGGGCCTGGTTCTTCCGGGCCCATTTCCACCAGGACCCGGTCTGCCCCGGCTCCCTGGGCCTGGAAAGCCTGATCCAGGCGGGCAAGGCCCTGGCCGCCCTGATTTTCGGCGCCTCGGCGGACAAGACCCTGAACTGGGCCGCCCCGGCCCCGGACCGGCCCCACGAATGGCTCTACCGGGGCCAGGTGACGCCGGCCCAAAAGGAGATGGCCGTCATGGCGGCCGTCCGGGAGGCCGACGAGGCCCGCCGCCTCCTGACCTTGGACGGCCTCCTTCTGGCCGACGACCTGCCGGTTTACAGGATGGAAGGCTTCACCATAGGCCTTAACCAGGGGCCTGTCCGCCGGCGGGTCACGGCCAAAAGCCCGGCGCCCCGGCCGGGCGCGGGCCTCACCTGCGAGATGATCCTCGACTGGCGCAAAGCCAGGAAACTGAGCCAGGGCCAGCTGGCCAGGCTCATGGGCGTGACCCCCATCTACATAAGCCTCATGGAAAGAGGCCGGCGGAACATCAGTTCGGCCATGGCCGAAAAGCTTAACGCCATTTTCCAGGCCGAGGACGGCGCGGACCCGCCGCTCTCCGGCCAAGACGAAGCCCCGCCGGATATGAAAAGCCGGCCGGCGGCGCCGTCCGGCCCTTTGCGGCCGGAGGATTTGCGGGCCCGCCGCCGGGCCCGGGGCCTGAGCCAGGCGAAGCTGGCCGAGGCGGCGGGCGTTTCGGCCGCCCTCATCGGCCTCATCGAACGGGGCCGGCACCGCCTGAGCCCGGCCCTGGCCCAAAAAATCCTGGCCGCGCTTGACGGCTTGACGTGATAAGCCAGATCCGCTTCAGACGCCCCCGGCGGCGGGAGATGACCCCTTCACGGGCCATCTGCGTTTACGCGCTGGCCTTCCTTCTGGCGGCCTGGCACCAGTCCGGCCGGGTGGCCGAGTGGTTCGAGAACCAGGCCCTGGAAAGGGACGGCCGCCTGTCCGAAACCGTCCTGTTCCTGGCCGGCTTCATGAAGGAGGAAGTCTGGCCCCGGGGCCCGGCCCAGCTCAACTTCCTGGAAGACCGGATGCTGGCCTGGCTGAGCCGGGAAGCGGAAACAGGGGCGGTCCGGACGCCGCCCCCGCCCCAGCCAGAACCGGAGGCGAGCGAGGCGGAGGAACCGGAGCCCCAGGAGGAGGTCCGGCCGCCGGAACCCCCGCCCCAGGCCGGGCCAGTCTGGCCGGACCCGGAGGCCGACCCGGCCCTGTGGCTGAGCCAGGTCAACCCGGATGAACAGTTCCCCGAGGCCGTCCCGGAAATCTCCGCCTTGGACCCGGAGCCGGCCCCGCCGGAGGAGACGGCCCCCCCGCCCCCCGCCCCCCCGAGTTTCAAAAAGGTGCTGCTCCTGGGCGATTCCATGATGCTGGAAGGCTTGGGGCCCCAACTCCAGAAGGAACTGCGGCGGCAGCACGAAAACCTGACCGTGGACCGCGACGGCCGCTACGGCACGGGCCTGACCCGCCTGGACTACTTCGACTGGCTGGACTTCTTCGAGCGCATGCTGGTGAAATACAGCCCCGAACTGGTCATCCTCACCGTCGGGGCCAACGACCCCCAGGACATCCTGGAACCGGAGGGGCCGCCGGGCCGCCGGCGCATCCTGGTTGGCACGGCCGACTGGAACGAACTCTACGCCGCCCGGGTGCTTAAGCTGCTGAAACTGGCCGAGGACCGGGGGGTCCAGGTGTTCTGGGTGGGCCTGCCCATCATGGGCCGGGAACCCTACGGCAGCCGGGTGGCCAACATAAACGCCGTGGCCTCCGCCTCCTGCGCCGAAGCCCCCAACTGCCGCTTCTGGGATTCCTGGCTTTCCGTGGCCGACGCCCGGGGCCGCTTCATCTCCTACGCCCTGGACGAAAAAGGCCGGCGTCTCAGGCTGCGGGGCCGGGACGCCATCCACCTGACCGAGGAAGGCGGCCTCATCATGGCCCGGAAATTCCTGGCCGCGACCAAGGACTGGGCCGACTACCAGGCCGCGGAACCCGCGGAGCCGCCAGCCGCCGCTGAAAAAACCGCTGAAAAAACCGGGACGGCCCGGCCGCCGGAGGAAGCCGCCCCCGCGACCCTGACCCGCCTGGGAGTGCCGCCCCTGCCGCCCCAAAGGCCCAGGCCGCAGCCGGAACCGGGGCTGCGGCCCGGGCCGGCGGAGTCCCCGGCCGACGCGCCACAGGCCGACGCGCCATCGGCCGCCGAGCCCCAGGAAACGCGCCCCGCCGAAGAACCGGCCGCGCCCGCCTTGGCCGACGAGCCTCCGGCCCCCGAGGCCCCTCCGGACGAGCCCCAGGCAACGCCAGACCCGGAACCCGCTCCGCCCGGGCCGGAAGAACCGGAAGAAGACGAGGAGATCGAATTCGTCGATCCCCTGCCCGTGGACGAGTTCGTCGAACCGCCGCCCCTCCGCCTCGCCCCCTCGACCGGCGACGGCTCCGCCGAAGATTTTTTAATATCCGAATATGAAGGCTCGGCCATGGAACCCGCTCACTTCCCCCCCGCCCCCTCCGCCGGCGACGCGGCCGACTGGTCCGAGGGCCGGTTTTACTCCCCGGCCCTGGGCCGCGAAACCGTTCTGCGCCTGGCTTCGCCCCGCCCCGGGCCCGGCCGGCCCGGCCCCTTCCCGGTCGTCCTCCTTCTCCACGGGGCCTGGGAAAGCGCCTGGGAAAGGGAACTGGGCCGGGAGACCCTCCTGGCCCTGGCCGACCGCCTGGCCCTCATGCTGGCCCTGCCAGAAGGCCCGGCCTTCAGCTGGTATCTCGACGGCCCGGAGACGGCCATGGAAACCTTTCTCCTGGCCG
>JAITUX010000130.1 GCA_031286085.1 Candidatus Adiutrix sp.
ATCGTCGGCGGTGGCCAGTTCGTGCACCTGGCAGACGGCCCGGGGCCAGCGCCAGGCCACTTGGGCGCCGAAACCGGCCCAATCGGCCAGTTGCGGCCCGGGCAGGGCCAGAATGGAAGCCCCGCCCAGGCCGGCCAGTTGTTCCGCCGCGGTGGCCGGGCTTATTTCCAGATCGGCCAGGGCCCTTATCTCCGGCCGGGCCTTCATGTCGGCCACCACCATAGCCCGGGGGAAACGGTGCCTGGCTGCCCTCAACTCCTCCAGGCTGACCGCCTCGGCCAGGGGACAGGAGAGATCGTCCCGGGGAACCAGTATTTCCGCCCGCGGCCCCCGGGCCAGGATGGCCTCGGCCATGAAAGAGGCCCCGCAGACCAGCACCCGGCGCCCCGGCCCGGCGGCCAGGGCCTTCTCCAGCACTTCATAGGCCCCGCCCACGAAATCGGCCACGGCCTTTATTTCCGCCCGCTGGTAAAAGTGGGCCAGTATCTCCACTCCCCGCCGCCCGGCCAGGTCCCGAACCTCGGCCATCTGGGCCAACTTTTTTTCATTCATTTTATTTATATATGGCAGGAATCATTGATCCGGGGCCTTAAATTTCTGGCGTTATCACGGCCTCCAAGCGTCGGCGCGTCTTTTCCGGCCCCAGTATTTCCAGTATCTCGAAGAGGCCGGGGCTAGCCGTCCGCCCGGTCAGGGCCACCCGGAGGGGCTGGGCCAGGGCGGAAAGCTTCAGGCCCTTGGCCGCGGCCAGGCCGCGCAGGAGTTCCTCGAAAGCCTGGGGGGTCAGCCCGGGTTCGCTCAAGGGGCCGCGCAGTTCCTTAAGCAGGGCCAGGTTCTCCGCGGTGAGAAACTTGGCCGCCGCGGCCGGCTCCATTTCCGGCAGGTCCGGGAAATAGAAGTCGGCCTTAGCGGCCAGTTCCGGCAGGGTCTGGCCCCGTTCCCGCACGGTCAGCATAATCTTGGCCAGGGTCTCCTCCGGCGGCCGGGCGTAACCCTTGGCGGCCAGGTAGGGCCAGACCAGGTCCCCCAGGGTCGCCGGGTCGGTCCCCTTGATGTAATGGGCGTTGAGCCAATTAAGCTTTTCCGGGTTGAAGACTCCGGCCGAGCGCCCCACCTGGGCCAGGTCGAAGAGGTCCCGCATCTCTTCCAGGCTGAAAATCTCCAGGTCGCCGTGGGACCAGCCCAGGCGGGCCAGGTAGTTGATGAGGGCCTCGGGCAGGTAGCCCGCTTCCCGGTAGGCCATGACCGAAGTGGCGCCGTGGCGCTTGGAGAGGCGGGTCTTGTCGGCGCCCAGGATCATGGGCACATGGGCGAACTTGGGCAGCGGGGCCTCCAGGGCCCGGTAGAGCAGAATCTGGCGGGGGGTGTTGTTGACGTGGTCGTCGCCCCGGACGATGTGGGTGATGCCCATTTCAATATCGTCCGCCACCACGGCCAGGTTATAGGTGGGCTGGTTGTCGCCCCGCAAGAGGATGAGGTCGTCCAGTTCCTGGTGGGCAAAGGAAACCGGCCCCTTGATTATATCCGTCCAGCCGGTCTCGCCCTCTTCCGGCCCCCGAAAACGGACCACCGCCCCCGGGGCCGGCCCCAGGCCCACATCCCGGCAGCGGCCGTCATACTTGGGCTTGCCTCCGGCGGCCAGGGCCGCCTGGCGCCGGGTTTCCAAATCCTCCGGCCGGCAGTGGCACCAGTAGGCCCGGCCTTGGGCCAGCAGCCTTTCGATATAAGCCCGGTGGATATCCAGCCGCCGGCTCTGATAGACCGGCTCGCCGTCCCAATCCAGCTTCAGCCAGTCCAGGGCGCCGAGAATGTCCCGGGTGAACTCGGGGGTGGATCTCAGGGCGTCGGTATCCCCTATCCGCAACACGAAACGCCCCCCCTGGCGGCGGGCCAGCAGCCAGTTGAACAGGGCGGTGCGGGCCCCGCCGACGTGCAGGTGTCCGGTGGGGCTGGGAGCGAAGCGGGTGACCACGTTGGACATGACTTATTCCCCCGGGTTTTCCAGTCTGTCTTTAATACCATAAAGGCCGGCCCCTGGCAAGGCCGGCCGTCGGCGGAGATGAAAAAAGGAAGGCGCGAAAACGCGCCTTCCTTCAACCGGCCGGGCCGGCTTTTCCATCGCTAGGGGGCTTAGATGTCCAGCCAGCTTTCGCTGAACAGGGAGTGGCCCAGGATGACCTTGGCCGTCTTGACCACGTCCCGCTCTTCCTTCTTCAGGGAGCCCAAGTCATACTGCTTGCCGTCCATGACCCCGTAAACCAGGTCCGCGAACCAGGGCAGCTTGCCCTTGCACAAATCCATGATGATCGGGTCGAAGGCGTCCACGATGCAGCTGTACATGCCTTTGCGCTTGAGCATGCACAGATAGACCTGGTTCAGGATGGGCCGCAGGTGTTCGGGGTTGCCGTTGGAGATGTTGGACAGGCCGTTGGTGCTCTTGGCGACCCCGCCTTCCTGAAGGGCGCCCACTATGTCGGGCAGCATTTCAAAGAAGTGCAGGTTCTGCATGAGCTGGTCCTGCTGAATGTTGACCGGGGTGATGATGGGGTCGATCCAGGCCCGTTCCACGGGAATATCCAGGGCCTGGGCGGCCATGAGCAGCTCAGTGGTCAGTTCGGCCCGCTCGTTGGCGTCCCGGGCCATGCCGTTGGGGCCCCACATGAGGGCCACGAAGTCGGCGTTGTATTTCTTGACCAGGGGCAACATGGCGTTATAGCGCTCGGGGCGGCACATGATGGAGTTGATGAGGGCGGGCTTCTTGCAGACCTTGAGCCCGGCCTCAATGGCGTCGATGTTGGAGGTGTCCAGCACCACGGGCAGGTCGGTGACCTCCTGGACGATGTTCACCACCCAGGGCATGAGTTCCGCGCCGTTCTTGCGGGCGGGCCCGAGGTTGATGTCAACCCAGTCGGGCTCGGACTTGATTATTTTTTCCACCATGGCCCGAACCGGCTTGGGGTCCTTGTCCTTGAAACCGGCCCCGACGCCCTTGTTGATGACGTTGAGGTTTTCCGCTAGGGTGACCATATATTTTTCGGCCATCGCTACGCTCCTTTGTTTGAAGTTGGGGTTCCAAGGCGGCCCGGGTGTCCCCGGGCCGCCGCTGTCCGCGAAACCGTCAGGAAGTTTTGAATTCCTTCAGGAATTTGGGCAGATGGGCCGCTTCACGGGGGCCGATATGCACCTTCCAGCCGGACAATTCCTCTTCCATGTCGCCGGAAATGGAGGCGGCATAGCCGGGAATGATGATGTTCTTGTGCTTGATTTTGCCCTCAATGCCGATTTTCTTGACGAACTGGCCCACATCGTCGCCCGAGAACTTGCCCGCGGCCCAGGCGGTAAGAACCGAAAGGCCTTCGGAATCCTTGATGAGCAGCCAACTGGGCACCCGGCTGCCTTCCACTTCGCTGGAGACGATGAAGTAGGTAAGGGAGAAGTTGGTGGTGACCAGGACCGGGCTGTTCTCGTTGGGGTTGTTGATGGGGTAGATGTCCTGAACCATGGTCATGGGCCGCTGGGGGTCGGTGAAGATGTTCAGGCGTTCCAGGAGCAGGGGGAAGATGGAGGCCCCGTCGAACTCGCCCAGGACCACCACGCCGGCGTATTTGGCGATGAGGTTCGCGGCGACGGCCGTCTGCAGGGCCAGGTTGGGGGTGATCTCCACCGGGAAGGCGATGGTCGGGAAACCGTAGTCGCGGTTGCCGCCCAGGGCCGCGCGGCGGATGGCCACGGAATCGGTGAAGGCGTCCTTGACCGTGCGGGCGCCGGAATCAATGACGATGTCCTTGAGGCCCTTTTCGGTGAGTTTCTTGGTCAGCTCGGCCACCTCGTCCATGTTGGCGGCCTTCAGCCAGACCGGAACCTTGGCCGCCAGGGCCACCTCGGCCACGGCGTCGCAGTTGGCCTTGGTGGCCGGGCCGATGAGGGGGTTCTTGCCGGCCAGGGCTTCGGCGGCCTTTTTCAGGGCCGCGGCGTCCTCGCTGTAGAGAATGACGGACATATCGCTGTTGGAAACCACGGCCTTGGCCGCCTCGGCCAGGCGGGCCCCGCCCTTGACCATCACCAGTTCCGGACGGAGGTTCAAGCCCACCCGGCTGAACTGGAATTTCTCGTAGCGCTTGACCTTGGCCGCGATGTCGGCGTCCGACTCGCTGTCATTGATGAGCGCGGCCAACCCCGTGGGGTTGTAGAAGGTCTTTTCATGACGGAAAAGCACGGTTTCGCCGCCGATCTTGACGGCGGTGGCCCCGGAACCTATGGTCAGGGGGCGGATGGGCGGCGCGGAAGCGGCGGAAAGCTTCTCCCGGGACTCGGCGGAAACGTCGGGGCAACTGTCCAATTCAGCCTTGCCCGACGCCAGGTTCATGGCGAAGGCGAGGCAGGTGGCGACGCCACATTTCTTGCAGTTGGTGCCCGGCAGCATCTTGAAAATCTGGATACCGGTCAGTGCCATGTTTCTACTCCTCAGGTGTTTTATATGTGGCGGACAACCGCGCCCCAGGGCGCGGCGTCCTTCGGGGAAATCATGGTTATGGCAAGGCTCCAAGCGGGCCGCCGCCGACCCTTCGGGGGCCGGCGGCGGCTCGGCTTGTCGTTAGCCGAGGATGCCTTCCATCTCCAGGGCCGGATGTTTCTTGGCCTGGAGGAAGGGCAGGATCTCGTCTTCGGTCAGACCCACGGTCTCGTCGGCGATGCGGTCGATGAAATCGGGAATGCCGATTTCCTTGCCGCGGGCTTCCAGCTTTTCCCTCAGCTCTTCCTTGAGGCTCTTGGGCATCCAGACCAGGCGCTTCAAGCCGCCGTCGCCGGCCACGAATTTGCGCTGGACGATGTTATACTTGGCGTGGCCCACAAAGCCGGGGCTCTGGCCCCCGCCGCCCATGGTGCCGGCCAGGGTGCTGAACTTCATGCCGCTGGGGGTTTCCCCCGTGTAGTCGCGGTGCACGGTCATGATGCCGTTGCAGGAGGGCAGGATGGCGGCGATGCATTCGCAGCAGCCGCAGGTGGTCATGGGGTCGTTGACCAGGCTGTAGAAACAGACGTTGGTGACGGCCTGGCGGGAGGCTTTTTCGATGAAGTCGTTGGCTCCCTTGAAGATGCCCAGCCGGGTGTCCGTGCATTCGCCCTTTTCGATGGGCTGGTTGGGGCCGGTGGGGTTGATTTCAAAGCTGGCCTTGCAGTCCATCCAGTTGTAGGCCCCGCAGAGGCCGGTCCGTTCCGGGCTGACCACGCAGACGTGGTTGGGGGCGAAGCTCTGGCACAGGGTGCAGCTGTAATAGGTTTCGGTGGTCTCGTCGGTCATGTTCTCCACGCGGGCGTCCCGGTGGTGGTAGATTCCCCGGGCCTGGTCGCGGACCTTCTCGGCTTCCTTGGCGTCGGTGTAGAGCTTGACCTGGAGCTTGTCGAAGATGGCGCCGAACTCCTGGTGGAGCTTGGCGTGGAGAATGACGCCGATGTGTTCCAGCTTGAAGCCCTTGGCGATGGCGTCATTGGAAATGCGGATCATGCCGATGTCGCGCTGGCCCGTGTGCATCATGCCCTGGGCATAGTTCAGGAGGTGGTGGATCTGCCGCTCCAGGATGGGCTCGAAGTCCTCCTGGAACTTGCGGCCGGCCACTTCGACCTTGATGGCCAGGGGCAGGGAGCCGCCGGGCTTGACGCTGTCCAGGCCGGGGCCGATGATCTCGACCTTGCCGTCCTCGACATGGTCCATGGGCAGGGAGGTGACCCATTCCACGGTGCAGGTCTTGGAGCCGCCGCCCATTTCCACATGGTATTCGCCCTTGCGGATGCGCTCGCCCTCGAAGGCCGGGCCGTAGGCCACGGGGATGTCCACCGTGGACACCGTGGTCTTCAGGCCGCGCACTTCCACGGAACGCTGGACGATTTCATGGTGATCGACGTTGGGCACCACGTGTTCGTAGGTGCAGACGCCGGTGGGCAGGATGGGGGGAATGTCGGTGTCGGCCAGGGTCGGGAAACCCCAGTTGACGCAGCCGGCGGCGTTGGCGGCCCATTCGGCGTTGACTTCGCCGAAGGCGTTGACGAAGGCGAAGATGCGGTCCTTGTTATAAAGAAGCATCTTCTGGTAGTCGCCGGGCTTGACGCCGCCGAAGGCCATGGCCGCGCGGTTGGCGAAGCCCAGGGCGAAGACGGCCGCCGAAATGTCCGGCCCGAAGGGCACCAGGCGGGTGTTCCAGCCGATTTCCACCCCGGCCTCGATGAGCTGCTGGGAGAAGGTGGTGCCGCCCTGGTTGGCGCACATGAACACGTAAATCGACCGCTTCTGGTATTCCAGGGCGATCTCCTTGGCGATTTCCGGGCTGGGGGCGGCGCCGACAATGGCCGAGAACCCGGGGGCCGAGCCGTCCACGAACTGGACGCCGCGCTTGCGGAAGACGGTGTCTTCAGCCGCGCCGAGCCAGATCTTGCCCTTCTCCAAATCCACTTCCTCGCTGACCAGGTAGA
Source organism: Candidatus Adiutrix sp. (assembly GCA_031286085.1). Taxonomy (GTDB): domain Bacteria; phylum Desulfobacterota; class Desulfarculia; order Adiutricales; family Adiutricaceae; genus Adiutrix. The sequence continues at coordinate 6,469 of JAITUX010000130.1, forward strand.
AGTCCGGATCCTCCACGTAACGGATGGCCTCCACCACTTCCTCGGCCAATATGGCGGCCATGCCGGCGTCCAGCAAGGGCCCGAGGTAGGGCAGATGGGTCTGGATCTTCACGTGGGGGGGCAAAAGGGACCGGCAGACCTCCAGGGGCTTCTTGGCGTCGGCCAGGGTCTTGACCGGAATGCCCAGGAGGGAATAGATGAGGGGCAGGTAATAGGCCGTGTTGGGGAATTCCAACTTCTGCTCCGGCCCGAATTTGTCCAGGGCCTGCTTGTATTTGCCCTCGGCCTTCTGGACTATGTTGTAAGCGCCTTGGATGGCGGCGAATGCTACGAGTTTGGACATCTGGTTGTTCTCCCTTCTATATCCTCACACTGGTTTGGGGCGCGCGCCCCGCCGGGGGGCGCGCGCCGGGGCCTTTAGGCGGCTTCGATCTTCTGACGGTCGGCCATATCCATGAGCACGCGTTCCCGGGCCACGTTGATGCCCAGTTTTTCGCGGTTATGGTCGATCCAGGCGATTATCTTGTGGGCCGACTTGATCGGGTCGGGTTCATAGGCCCACTTGCCGCCGTAGAGGTCATATATCTCGTTCTCCAGGTAGTTGGCGAACTTGGGCGAGCCGTAAATCGGCAGGGGCACGCCCAGCATGACGTTGACGCCGGAGGTGACGAAATACTGGCCGATGCCGACGGCCTTCTCGCTCATCCAGCCCGGGGCCGCGCCGGCCGCCGGCAGGTCGGCCAGTTCCTTGCCCAGGCCGCCGGCCTTGACCACCTCGGTGGCCGCGGTGAGGATACGGCTGTTATCGACGCAGGCGCCCATGTGGAGGACCGGGGGAATGCCCACCGTCTCGCAGACCTCGGCCAGGCCGGGACCGGCGTAGATCGCCGCCGCCTCCGGGGTCAGGAGGCCGGCCTTGCCGCAGGCCATGGCCGAGCAGCCCGTGGTCAGGACCACTATGTCGTGCTTTATGAGTTCCTTGATGAGGTCGATGTGGACCGTGTCATGTTCCACGCGGGCGTTGTTGCAGCCCACCACGCCGACCACGCCGCGGATGCGGCCGTTGATGATGTTGTCGTTCAGGGGCACGAAGGAGCCGCGGAAGGTGCCGCCCAGGTGATACTTGATGGCCTCGGTGGAGAAGCCCACCACCATCTTGTTCTGGTCGCTGGGGATGTTGACGTCCTTGCGGTTCTTGAAGTTGTCGGCCGCGATCTTGACGATCTCCTTGGCCTTTTCCATGGCGTGGTGTTCCTCGAACTCCACGTGCATGGTGTTCTTGCCCGAGGCGCACTTGGCTATGGGCATGGTGGTGATGAACTTGGTGTGGTAGCATTCGGAGACCGAGGCCAGGCTTTCCATGACGCACTGCACGTCAACCACCATGGCTTCCACCGCGCCGGTGATCACGGCCAGTTCCTGCTGCAGGTAGTCGCCGGCTATGGGCATGCCGTGGCGCACCAGGATCTCGTTGGCCGTGCAGCACATGCCGGCCACCACGTAGCCTTCGGCGCCCTTGCTCTTGGCGTATTCGATCATGTCCGGGGTGTGCACGGCGGCCACGATCATCTCCGACAGGAGCGGGTCGTGCCCGTGGACGATGATGTTGACCTTGGTATGGGAAAGGACGCCCAGGTTGATGTTCCCGAGAGTGGGGTAGGGCGTGCCGAAGAGGATGTCCGAAAAATCGGTGGCCATCATGGAGCCGCCCCAGCCGTTGGCCAGGGAGCAGCGGGAGGCCTGCTTGACGAGGTTCTTGTAATCCTGGTCCACGCCCATGTGGGTGCGGTGCATGATTTCCACGACTTCCCGGTCGAAGCCCCGGGGCTTGACCCCGTGCTTGGTCCAGCGGTCGTAGGTGGGCTGGGGGGCGCGCTTCAGGTAGGCCATCTCGCCCCGCTGCTGGCCGAACTGGGCCGTGGCCGCGTCGGCCAACTCCTTGGCGATATCCCACTTGTCGCGGGGCACTTCCGCGTCGCCTTCCTGGACCGTGGTGGCGATGCCGAAATAGCCGGCCACCTCGCGCAGCTTGAGTTCGTCCTTTATGGTGTAGTCCTTGGCCTCGCCGTAGGCCATGGCCCGGAAGGTCTCCACCACGGCCCGGCCGTGGTCGGAGTGGGCGGAGCAGCCCGCGGCCACCATGCGCGCGAAGTTGCGGGCCACGATGGTCTCCGCGGTGGCCCCGCAGAGGCCCGTCCTCTTGTCAGGCTCGGTGCCGTCCTTGATGGCCTTGGTCAGGGGTATGCGGCAGGGGCCCTGGGAGCAGTTCTTGCAGCAGATGCCCTCGGTGCCGATATTGCACTGCTTCATCTTGACCGCCCGGTCGAAAATGGTCTCCTGGCCTTTTTCTTGAGCGATCTTCAGCATTTTTATGGTTGGAATATCACAACTGACGTCCTCGGGGACGGCTCTTTTTTCATCAGACATGGGAACTCCTTTCAACGAGTCTGTCTCCCGCCCTTCTCGGGCGGGTCGCCCGCCCTCTGGGGCGGCCTTTCCGGGCGGCCCCCAAGGCCGCCCCCCTTCCGCCGGCTGCCCGGCCGAAGGCTTACTTCGCCACTTTCATACCCTCGTATTTGGGCAACCTCATGTGAACCCTCTCGAGTTCAGCGATTATCTTGGGGGCCACGCCTTCGCTCACGGCCGGCGCGGGGGCGGCGGCCTTGGCGGCTTTTTCCTTCTTTTCGCTCATTGACCTAACTCCTTAAGGCGGGCCGTGGCGGCCCGGAAGCCTGGATATATCCCCGGCCGCCCGGGTCAGGGCCGTGGAGGCCCTGACCCGGGCGGCCGGGCCGATTCCTCAGAACTTGGTTATGGGCACTTCCGGCAGGCCGCCGCCGGGCGCGCCGCCGTCATAGATCAGCTTGATGTATTCCTTGACCAGCTTGACCGAGGCGGGATGCCGCATGGCCAGGATGCTGATCCCGGCCCCCAGGACGGCGATGGCCTCGGTCACTTCCATGAGCACGCCGCGGCACTGGGCGTCGCCCATATTGGGGTGCTCGGCGGTGGGGAGGTTGGCTTCCTTGGACTTCCAGACGTCCTCGCCGAAGAAGCTGATGAGGGGCTGCTGCAGGGCGTCGTCCTGCTGCACCAGGGCGGCCATGGTGGTCCGCTCCATGACCGAGTAGCCGTATTCCATGCCGTAGCCCAGGCCGCCGGTGGTGGGGTCGCCGATGAGCCTATCCTTGGGCAGGCCCAGGCCGGTCAACAGGATGTTGAGCTGCTTGGCCAGGTTGACGTCGATGGGGCTGCGGGCGATGACGGTGTGGCCGTAGGCCAGGGCCTGGGCCCCGATCTGCTTGTAGTTCTTGTCCGTCACCGGGCCCAGGATGAGGTTCTTGTTGGCGAACTTCTCAGCCACGGCCGCCAGGGTCTCGGCGTCCTTGTCCTTGTTGTCCACCCCGAAGACGATGACGGGCACGGAAACCGCGTCCACCACCTTCTGGACCGCGGCGATGGCCTCGGCCGGGCCGGTGTTGGTGCCGTTGGGGTCGGAGCTCTTGAGGTGCAGGCAGACTATGTCCGCGCCGTATTCCACGCACTTCTTGGCCCAGGCGCCGGGGTCGCCCAGAACGCCCTTGAAGGCCTCGGCCAGGGGCGCGGCCATTTCCTCGCCCGGGTTATGATCCCAGACGTCCAGCGAGATGAGGGGCTTGTGGGGGAACTTGCCCTCAAAGGTGTGGAAACTGTAGGCGTTCTGCCCGCCCACCAGGACTTTCTGCGGCCCCAGGGGCACTTCGTTGATTTTACCGCTGAATTTTACGGTCGGGATTTGAAAGGCCAAGGTACTACCTCCTATTGGTCTGTTCCAGGGGTTTTTGCGTCAGCCGCAAAAACAAACCTCGGATTTAATGTCAGGCCGCCGGCCGCCCAGGGCGCGCGGCCGGAAAACACCGGAACAATTTTCAAACCCGGCCGACGAATCGCCTCAGACAAAAAAAGCCCCGGGCGCGGCCGGAGGCCACAAGGCTTCGTTTAAAGTTGCTACGCTTTTTGAATCCGGACAATGACGTCACTACAGACAATCTCTCAAGCCGCCCCCGAGGCCTCTGGGACCAGGGCGATTTTTCAACATTACCAAGAAGTTAAACCCAGACACCCACCCCGGTACGCTCATGATGTCAGAAAATCGCTCCGCACCACGATCAGGTGAACACCGCCTGGTCAGTTTATTCTTTGGTATTTATCCTATCACATTCACTTTTTTTGTCAAGCCTTTTCCTTCACAAGCAAATAACTCTTGAAAACTCCCCCGGGCCGCATTATAAAGAAGACGGCCGACCGCCCGGCTAAAATTCCGGCCCGCCCTGGCCGCGCGAGGTTCGCCATGACCGCCGTCTCCCTGAAAACCATCGTGGAAGGCCTTTTGTTCGTGGCCGACGAACCCCTGTCCCTGGAGCGCCTGGCCCAGGCCCTGGAGGAGGCGCCCCCCCCCGGCCGCCTGGAGCGGGTGCTGGACGAACTGATAAACGAGTATGAGGAACTGGGCCGGGCCTTTGTCCTGGGGCCGGTGGCCGGCGGGTTTCAGTTCCGCACCCGGCCGGAGCTGGCCCCCCACATCCTGCGCCTCAAGAAGAAATCCCCGGCCCGCCTCTCCAAGCCGGCCCTGGAGACCCTGGCCGTCATCGCCTACCGCCAGCCGGTCCTTAAGGCGGAAGTGGAAAAAATCCGCAAGGTCGAGGCCGGGGGCCTGATCAAGGCCCTTATGGAAAAGGACCTCATCCGGGTCGTGGGCCGGCGGGACCTGCCGGGCCGGCCCCTCCTCTACGGCACCACCCGCAAGTTCCTGGAAACCTTCGATCTCCCCAACCTGGACGCCCTGCCCTCCATCGAGGAAATCGAATCCCTGGGGCCGGCCGCGCCCGGCTTGTTCTGACAAAAGGGGAATTGAAGGCCGGCGGAGCCGGACCTTCAATTCCCCTTTTGTCAGGTCAACGGTAGGCCGGCTCCGCCGGCCTGTCTATTTATTTTTAATAAAAACCATAAGATCAGGCCCCCTTGGGGTTGGGTCCGTATTGGTTTTCGCCCGGCTGGCTGTCCAGGCACAGAAAGACCAGGATGATTATGGCGCCGACCAGGGGAATCAGCAGCAAAAGCAGCCACCAGCCGCTTTTGCCGATGTCGTGCAGGCGGCGTATGCCCAGGC
>JAITUX010000135.1 GCA_031286085.1 Candidatus Adiutrix sp.
CTGGTAGTCGGCGGCCAGGCGGCGGGCGTCCTGCTCGGTCTTGAGGTCGTATTCGTCCAGGGCCTGGCCGGCCTGGCCCACGGCCTCGGAGACGGCCGGCCAGACGGCCGCCAGCTCCGCCATCTGGGGCGCGGCTTCGCCCTCTTCGGTGATCAGGCCCTCGGGGGTCATGAAGCCCCGGGCCGCGCCCCAGGCCGCCAGGCGGCGGTGGACGGGGGCCAGCTCGCCGCGCAGCCGGGCCAGGGCGTCCTTGTCGTTCATGGATTTCAAGAGTTTGGCGGCGCCGCTTTTAAGCTCTTTGGCGTAGTGCGGCAGTTCCGCGTCGCTCAAGGTCCCCTCGGCCGGCAGGAGACCGGCCGCCTCGCTCCGGAGGCTCTTGAGCTTCAGGTGGGCGCCGTAGATGAGCTCGTGCTTTTCCCGGGGCAGGTTGTTGTCGTCGCGGATGACTATTTCACCCTTGCGGCTCATGACCACCAAATCGCCGCCGGAACTGCGGACCAGCCGGACGTCGGGGGTGAATTCCACGGTGCCGGACAAGTCGCTGGAGATGACGTGGCGCTCGACCCGGCGGGAGGCGGTGCCGCCGATGTGGAAGGTCCGCATGGTCAGCTGGGTGCCGGGCTCGCCTATGGACTGGGCGGCGATGATGCCTATGGATTCGCCTATCTCCACCAGCTTGCCGTGGGCCAGGTCGCGGCCGTAGCACTTGGCGCAGACCCCCCGCCGGGAGCGGCAGGTCAGGACCGAGCGGATGTGGAGGCGGTCGATGCCCACGTTTTCAATGGCCGCCGCCGCCTCTTCGCTGATTTCATCGCCGGCGGAGATGATGGCCGAGCCGTCCAGGGGGCTTACGACGTCCCTTAAGGCGGTCCGGCCCAGGATGCGCTCGCCCAGGGGCTGGATTATTTCCCCGGCCTCCCGGAGGGCCTCGATTTCAATGCCGTCGCTGGTGCCGCAGTCCTTTTCCAGGATGATGCTGTCCTGGGCCACGTCCACCAGGCGGCGGGTGAGGTAGCCGGAGTTGGCCGTTTTAAGGGCCGTGTCGGCCAGGCCCTTGCGGGCGCCGTGGGTGGAGACGAAATACTGGAGCACGGTCAGCCCCTCGCGGAAGTTGGCGGTGATGGGCTGCTCGATGATTTCGCCCGTGGGCTTGGCCATGAGGCCGCGCATCCCGGCCAGCTGGCGCATCTGGTCCTTGGAGCCGCGCGCCCCGCTGTCGGCCATCATGTAGATGGGGTTGAAGCCGGCCGGGCCCGGGGCCGCCCCGGTGCCGCGGTCCAGCTTGGTGGTCTGGATCTCCCGCATCATCTCCGCGGCCACTTCGTCCGAGGCCCGGGTCCAGATGTCCACCACCTTGTTGTATTTCTCGCCCTCGGTGATGAGGCCGTCCTTGTATTGCCGCTCCACCTCGTTGATCTCGGTCTGGGCCTCGCTGATTATGGTGTTCTTGCGCTCGGGGATGATCATGTTGGAAATGCACAGGGAGATGCCGGCCCGGGTGGCGAACTGGTAGCCGAAATCCTTGAGCCGGTCGGCCAGAAGCACCGTGTCCTTGATGCCGCAGACCCGGAAGCACTTGGAAATGAGCTGCTTCAGCTCGCCCTTCTTCATCACCCGGTTGACGGTCTCGAAACCCAGTTCCTTCGGGATGGTCTCGCCCAGAAGCACCCGGCCGCAGGTGGTCTCCACCCGGCCCGGGGCGCCGTCCGGCCCCGGCATCCGCACCGAGATCCGGGCCTGGAGGTCCAGAGCCCCGGCGTCGTAGGCCATGCGCACCTCATCCGGGCCGAAGAAGAGGCGGCCTTCGCCCAGGGCCCCGGGCTTGTCCTTGGTCAGGTAGTAGATGCCCAGGACTATGTCCTGGCTGGGGACGATGACCGGCTCGCCGTTGGCCGGGGAAAGTATGTTGTTGGTGCTCATCATGAGCACCCGGGCCTCGATCTGGCTCTCGATGGAGAGGGGCACGTGGACGGCCATCTGGTCGCCGTCGAAATCGGCGTTGAAGGCCGAGCAGACCAGGGGGTGAAGCTGGATGGCCTTGCCCTCGATGAGGATGGGCTCGAAGGCCTGGATGCCCAGGCGGTGGAGGGTGGGAGCCCGGTTCAACAGCACGAGGTATTCCCGCACCACCTCCGAAAGGGTGTCCCAGACTTCGGAGGTCTCCTTCTCCACCATCTTCTTGGCCGCCTTGATGGTGGTTATGTAGCCCTTCTTCTCCAGGTGGTGGTAGATGAAGGGCTTGAAGAGTTCCAGGGCCATCTTCTTGGGCAGGCCGCACTGGTGGAGCCGGAGGTCCGGCCCGATGACGATGACCGAGCGGCCGGAATAATCGACGCGCTTGCCCAAGAGGTTCTGCCTGAAGCGCCCCTGCTTGCCCTTGAGCATGTCCGAAAGGGATTTGAGGGGCCGCTTGTTGGGGCCGGTTATGGTCTTGCCCCGCCGGCCGTTGTCGAAGAGCACGTCCACGGCCTCCTGGAGCATCCGCTTCTCGTTGCGGATGATGATTTCCGGGGCCCCCAGTTCGATGAGCCTCTTGAGGCGGTTGTTGCGGTTGATGACCCGGCGGTAGAGGTCGTTCAAATCGCTGGTGGCGAAGCGCCCGCCCTCCAGGGGCACCAGGGGCCGCAGATCCGGCGGCAGGACCGGAACCACCTCCAGGATCATCCAGGCCGGGTCGTTGCCGCTGTCGCGGAAGGCCTCGACTATGCGCAGGCGCTTGACCAGCTTCTTGCGCTTGGCCTCGGAGGAGGTCTCCTCCATCTCCCGCCGCAGTTCCACGCTCAGGACGGCGCAGTTGACCTGGCGGATCATCTTCTGCACCGCCTCGGCCCCTATGCCGGCCTCGAAGGCCGCGGCCCCGTATTCCTCCTGGGCCTGGCGGAGGCGCTCGTCGGTCAGGACCTGGCCCCGGACCAGGGGCGTCTCCTTGGGGTCGATGACCACGTGGGCCTCGAAATACAGAACCTTCTCCAAATCCTTCAAGGTCATGTCCAACAGGTTCCCCACCTTGGAGGGCAGGCTCTTGAGGAACCAGATGTGGGCCACGGGCGAGGCCAGTTCGATATGCCCCATGCGCTCGCGGCGGACCTTGGACTGGATGACCTCCACCCCGCACTTTTCGCAGACCACCCCCCGGTGCTTCATGCGCTTGTATTTGCCGCAGTTGCACTCGTAGTCCTTGGTCGGCCCGAAGATCTTGGCGCAGAACAGGCCGTCGCGCTCGGGCTTGAAGGTGCGGTAATTTATGGTTTCCGGCTTCTTGACCTCGCCGTGGCTCCAGGCCCGGATCTTCTCCGGGCTGGCCAGGGCGATGCGCACGCTGTTGAAGGTCAGGGGGTCTTTGGGCTTCTGGAAATAGCTCAGAATGTCTTCCACGGTCGTCTCCTTTTGTCCAATCAGTCCGCGCCGTCGGCGCCGGCCGTGCCGGTCATAATTTCGGCCAGCGGTTCCGGGAGATCGGTCGGGGCGGGGCGGGCCTCGGCCCCGGCCTCGGCCCCGGCGTCCTCCATGTCCACGTCCAGGCCCAGGGATTGCAGTTCCTTGACCAGCACGTTGAAGCTCTCCGGGAGGCCCGCTTCCAGGATGTTGTCGCCCTTGACGATCTTTTCATACATCCTGGTGCGGCCGGCCACGTCGTCGCTTTTCACGGTCAGGAACTCCTGCAGGCTGTAGGAGGCGCCGTAGGCCTCCATGGCCCAGACCTCCATCTCGCCCAGGCGCTGGCCGCCGAACTGGGCCTTGCCCCCCAGGGGCTGCTGGGTGACCAGGGAGTAGGGGCCGATGGAGCGGGCGTGAATCTTGTCGTCCACCAGGTGGTGGAGCTTGAGCATGTACATGATGCCCACGGTCACTTCGTTTTCGAATCGCTCGCCGGTGCGTCCGTCGCGCAGCACGGTCTGGCCTATTTCCGGCAGGCCGGCTTCCCGGAGAATCTCCTTGATCTCCGACTCCGCCGCCCCGTCGAAGACCGGGGTGGCCACATGGAGGCCCCGGCGGGAGCGGTCGGCCAGTTCCAGGATCTCGTCGTCGCCCAGGTCCCGGCACCAGCGCTCGTAGGCCCGCGGCCCCAGGAGTTTCTTGAGCTTCCGGCGCAGAAGCTCCTTGGCGGCGCCGTCCACCAGTTCCCCGATCTGGCGGCCCAGTTCCAGGCTGGCCCAGCCCAGGTGGGTTTCCATGATCTGCCCCACGTTCATGCGGCTGGGCACCCCCAGGGGGTTGAGCACCAGGTCCACGGGCGTCCCGTCCTCGAAGAAGGGCATGTCCTCTTCCGGCAGAATCCGCGAGACCACCCCCTTGTTGCCGTGGCGGCCGGCCATCTTGTCGCCCACGGAAAGCTTGCGCTTCATGGCCACATAGACCTTGACCATCTTGATGACGCCCGGGGGCATCTCGTCGCCCTTCTTGAGCTTGGCCACGCGCCGCTCAAAGATCAGGCGGATGAGTTCCGCCTGCTCCTCGTAGTCGGCCACGATGCGGCCCACGGCCTGGGCTATGGCCCCGCTCTTGTCTTCCGCCAACTGGGCCTTGGCCCAGGCGGAGGGGGCTATCTGGTCCACCGCCTCGGCCGTGACCACGTCCTTCTTCTTAAGGCTCGGGCTGTGCTTGCGGCCGTCGGAGACCGGCCCGGCCAGGGTCTTGCCCTCCAGGTATTCCCGGAGGCGCTGCTGGGTGTTCTTGGTGATGATGTGGAGCTCGTCCTCCTGGTCCTTCATCAGCCGGGCGATCTCGTCGTTTTCAATCTGCTGGCAGCGCTCGTCCTTGTCCACCCCCTTGCGGTAGAAGACCCGGGCGTCGATGACCGTGCCCTCGACCCCCGGCGGCACCCGGAGGGAGGTGTCCTTCACGTCGGAGGCCTTCTCCCCGAAGATGGCCCGCAACAGCTTCTCCTCGGGCGAGAGCTGGGTTTCGCCCTTGGGGGTTATCTTGCCCACCAGGATGTTGCCGGGCTTGACCTCGGCCCCGATGCGGATGATGCCCGCGCCGTCCAGGTTGGCCAGGGAATCCTCGCCCAGGTTGGGGATGTCGCGGGTTATCTCCTCCGGGCCCAGCTTGGTGTCGCGGGCCACGGTCTCGAACTCCTCGATGTGGACCGAGGTGAAGACATCCTCCTTGACCAGGCGCTCGGACACCAGGATGGAATCCTCGAAGTTGTAGCCGCCCCAGGTCATGAAGGCCACCATCACGTTCCGGCCCAGGGCCAGTTCGCCCATTTCCGTGGCCGGCCCGTCGGCGATGATCTGGCCCTTGCGCACCAGGTCGCCGGTCTTGGCTATGGGGCGCTGGTTGAAGCAGGTGCTCTGGTTGGTGCGCTGGAACTTGGTGAGCTTGTAGATGTTGACCCACTGGCCGGAGGCGTCGGCCTCGCGGTCGGTGTAGCGCACCACGATGCGCGAGGCGTCGGCGTCCTCCACCACCCCGTCATACTTGGCCACCACCGTGACCCCGGAGTCGCGGGCCACCACCGCCTCGATGCCCGTGCCCACCAGGGGGGCGTCGGTGCGGAGCAAGGGCACGGCCTGGCGCTGCATGTTGGAGCCCATCAGGGCGCGGTTGGCGTCGTCGTGCTCCAGGAAGGGCACCAGGGAGGCGGCCACCGAAACCAGCTGGTTGGGCGAAACGTCCATGAGGCGCACTTCCTCCTTGGGCACCAGCATGAACTCGCCGTTGACGTGGCAGGGCACCTGTTCCGGCACCAGGCGGCCATGGCCGTCCAGGGCCACGTTGGCCTGGGCCACGGGCAGATCCTTTTCCTCCAGGGCGGTCAGGTAGCGCACCTCGTTCGTGGCCAGGCCGTCCCGCACCAGGCGGTAGGGCGTCTCGATGAAGCCGTAGCCGTTGACCCGGGCGTAGGTGGACAGGGAGACGATAAGGCCTATGTTGGGCCCTTCCGGCGTCGCGATGGGGCAGATGCGCCCGTAATGGGTGGGGTGGACGTCGCGGACCTCGAAGCCGGCCCGGTCGCGGGTCAGGCCGCCGGGCCCCAGGGCCGACAGGCGGCGCTTGTGGGTTATCTCCGACAGGGGGTTGTTCTGGTCCATGAACTGGCTGAGCTGGCTGGTGCCGAAGAATTCCTTGACCACGGCCGAAACGGGCTTGGAATTGATGAGGTCGTGGGGCATGAGGGTATCGACTTCCTGGAGGCTCATGCGTTCCTTGATGGCCCTTTCCATGCGCACCAGGCCCACCCGGTACTGGTTCTCCAGAAGTTCGCCCACGGACCGCACCCGCCGGTTGCCCAGGTGGTCTATGTCGTCCACTTCGCTGGTGGGGTCGTCCTTGAGCTTGACCAGTTCCTTGACCGCGGCCAGGATGTCCAGGGGCCGGAGCACCTGGACGCTCAGGTCCGCGGCCTGTTCGTTCAAACCCTGGTCGCCGAAAAGCCTGAGGTTGAGCTTGAGCCGCCCCACCGGCGACAAATCGTAGTGTTCGGGGTTGAAAAACAGGTTGTCGAAAAAGGTCTGGGCCACTTCCGGGGTGGGCGGGGTGGAGGGCCGGATCTTGCGGTAGATCTCGAAAACCGCCTCCTGGGTGGTCTCCACCTTGTCCAGGGCCAGGGTGTCGCGGAAGGAGGAACTGACGCTGGAATGGTCGATGAACAACAGGGGCAGCTCGGTGACGCCGGCGGCCATGAGGTTCGCCAGGGCCTCTTCGGTCAACGGCTCGTTCAGGCCGATGAGTATTTCGCCCGTCTCGGGGTTGATGATGTCGCGGGCCGCGTAGCGCCCGAAGAAGTCGTCCAGGGCGGCCTCGGTTTCGCGCACGCCCATCTCCTCCAGGCGGCGGGCGGCCATCTTGGTTATCTTCTTGCCCCTTTTGACCAGGGCGCGCCCCGTCTCGGGGTCCATGATGTCGGCCTGGACCTTCTGGCCTATGAGCAGGTGGGGGGCCACGTCGCGGAAGACCCGGCCGTCCCTGAAGCGCAGTATGTCCTTGTCGTAGAAGTAATCCAGAAGGTCCTGGGAGGTGTAGCCCAGGGCCTTCAGCAAAAGGGTCACCGGGAACTTGCGGCGGCGGTCGATGCGGACGTAGATGATGTCCTTGGGGTCCATCTCCAAATCCAGCCAGGAGCCGCGCATGGGTATGACGCGGGCCGAGTAGAGTATCTTGCCCGAGGAATGGGTCTTGCCCTTGTCGTGGTCGAAGAAGATGCCCGGGGAGCGGTGGAGCTGGGAGATGATGACCCGCTCGGTGCCGTTGACTATGAAGGTGCCCTGGGCGGTCATGAGGGGCAGGGTGCCGAAGTAGATCTCCTGTTCCTTGACCCCGCCCCTGATGGTCTTGAGCCCGGTTTCCTTGTCCTGGTCGTAAACCTCCAGGGCCACCCTTATTTTAAGGGGGGCTTCGTAAGTCATGCCCTTGGCCAGGCACTCGTCGACTTCGTATTTGACCTCGTCGAAACTGTAGGATATGAATTCCAGGTTGGCCAGGCCGGAAAAATCGCGTATGGGGAAGACGCTCTTGAAGACCGCCTGGAGGCCGTGGAGGGCCCGTTCTTCCGGCGGCGTGTCCTTCTGGAGAAAACGCTCGTAGGAACAGCGCTGCATCTCGATGAGATTGGGCATGTCCGTAATCTGTTCGGTCTTGCCGAAGTTCTTGCGGATGCGGAGATTGCTGTTGCGGCTGGACATGGACTCTCCTTTTCATCCGGGGCCGCCGGCCCCAGACCCCATAGCCGGCGGGCTTTAGTCCCAACGCGGGGACCGGCAGCCGGGGCCGGAAGGTCGCTGGCATGATAATATCGTTGAAACCCCGGGCGACAGACCACCCTTGCCCGGAGCGGGTTGGAGAGACCTGGGGCGGCCCGCCGTTCCCCTTACGTCCGCCGCGGACGGAAGGGGAACGGCGGGCCGCCGACAGGCGGTTTTGAGGTGATCCCGGCCTAAAGAAAGGCCAGGATTCAAAAAGAGCGGATTAATGGGGACAAAAAGCCCATTAATCAATCATTTCAATTCGACTTTGGCGCCTACGGCTTCAAGCTGCTTCTTGAATTTTTCGGCCTCTTCCTTGGTGACGCCTTCCTTGACGTTCTGGGGGGCCCCTTCGACCAAGTCCTTGGCCTCCTTGAGGCCCAGGCCGGAAACGATGGCCCGGACTTCCTTGATGACGTCTATTTTCTTGGCCCCGGCTTCCACCAGCACCACGGTGAACTCGGTCTGTTCCTCCACGGCCTGGGCGGCTTCGCCCGGGCCGGCGACGCCCGGGGCGGCCAGGGCCACGGGGGCGGCGGCGGAGACGCCGAAGGTCTCCTCCAGTTCCTTGATCAGTTCGCTCAACTCCAGGACGGTCATGTTCTTCAGGAACTCAATGACATCGGCTTTGGAAACGCTCATGGTCAATATCCTTTCACCGGGCTCCACCCGGTTCTTTTAAACTTTCGGGGCCGGGGCGGCCCGCCGGCGGGCTCCCGGGCCGTTCATTTCAGGCCGCGGCCTTTTCTTTCTGGTCGCGTATGGCGGCCAGGGCGTAAAGAAGCTTCCGGGGCACGGCCGCCATGACCCGGACGAAACCGGCGGGCACGGCGTTCAGGGCCCCCAGGAAGGCGGCCAGGAGAGCCTCGCGGCCCGGCAGGTTGGCCAGGGCCTTGATCTGGTCCGGGGTCAGGGTTTTGGCGCCCAAAAGGCCGC
>JAITUX010000139.1 GCA_031286085.1 Candidatus Adiutrix sp.
CCTGTTATCTTAAGCCGGGGAAAAAGAGGCGGCCTTATGGCCGCCGCCGGCCCGGGCGGTCAGCCCTGGCGCTGCTTATGCTTGGGATTTTCACAGATGATCCGCACCTGGCCGAAGCGGCGGATTATTTTGCACTTCATGCACATTTTTTTAACTGAAGAACGGACTTTCACGTTCGGCCTCCCTCTCTCCCGCCCTGACCTCCGGCGGCCTTCAAATCATCGATATCCGGTTATTAATATCCAGGCCGCCGGGCGTTTAGTCCTCAAGGGCGGCGAAAATTCTTCTGGTTATCTCCTCGACCTGGCCTTCCCCGTCCACGGCCTTCAGAAGCCCGTGATCCCCATACCAGTGGATGAGGGGGCTGGTCTGCCGGTGGTAAACGTCCAGGCGGTTTTTTATGGTCTCCTCCCGGTCGTCGTCCCGCTGGTAGATTTCGCCCCCGCAGCGGCCGCAACGGCCGTCCGCTGGCGGCGGCGAGAAGGAGAGGTGGTAGCCCAGGCCGCAGTTCCGGCAGATGCGGCGGCCGGAAAGGCGGGTCAGTATGGTGGCGTCGGACACTTCCAGGCTCAGGCAGCGCGCGACCTGGCGGCTGGATTCGGCCAGGAAGGCGGACAGGGCCTCGGCCTGGGCCGCGGTGCGGGGGAAGCCGTCCAGGAGGACGCCGTTCTTGGCGTCCGGCTCCGACAGGCGGCCGGCCACCAGCCGCACCACCAAGTCGTCCGGCACCAAGGCGCCGGCGTCCATGTATTTCTTGACCTCCAGGCCCAGGGGCGTGCCCTGGTTCAGGTTGGCCCGGAAAATGTCGCCGGTGGAAACGTGCGGCAACTTCAATTTTTCGGTCACGGGCAAGGCCTGGGTACCCTTGCCCGAGCCGGGCGGTCCCAGGAGAATGATGATCATGCCGCCTCTCTCGGCTCTTGTTTCAGCCTTGGCCCTTTAAAGCCTGAAACCCTTGATCCGGACCGAAGGCGGGGCCTGAGCCAAGCCCTCCACATTTGTTCAGCCCGGCCGCCCCGGGGAGGCGAAAACCAGAGCTAAACTGGTATTATTACTCAAAACATCCGAACTTGTCAAGACTTCTTTTACCGCCCCCGTCAGCGCTGGATGCGGCCGCGGCCCTGCCCCGGGGCGAAAGCGCCGGCGGACGAGGGGCCTTTTTTCATGAAACTGGCGTAGTGCTGGTTCATCAGGTGGCTCTGGATCTGCCCCAGGGTGTCTATGGCCACGCCGACCACGATGAGGAGGGCGGTGCCGCCGAAATAGAAATCCACGTTGAAGTGGCGGCTGATGAAACTGGGCAGAAGGCAGATGAGGGAGACGTAGAGGCCGCCCCACATGATAAGGCGGGTCAGGATCTTGTCGAGATACTCGGCCGTGCGGGCCCCGGGCCGGATGCCGGGGATGAAACCGCCCTGCTTCTTGAGATTCTCGGCCACGTCAACGGGGTTGAAGGTCACCCCGGTGTAGAAGTAGCAGAAAAAGATGATCAGGGCCACGTAGAGCACGTTGTAGAGCCAGCCCCCGGGGTTGAGCCAGCCGGCCGCCTCCCTCAAAAAGTCCACGGGGATGAACTGGGCCATGGTGTAGGGGAACATGACCAGGGAACTGGCGAAAATCGGGGGGATGACCCCGGCCGGATTCAGCTTCAGCGGCAGGTGGGACATGCCCCCCTTCATCAGGTTGCGGCCGACCATGCGCTGGGCGTGCTGGACCACTATGCGCCGCTGGGCCCTTTCGCAGAAGACCACGGCCCCGACGATGGCCAGCATGCCGGCCGTGAGGAGGAGGGCCGCGACCGCCGACATCTCGCCGCTGGAAATCTGGTCGATGGTCCTTAAAAAGGCGCTGGGCAGGCCTTCCACTATGCCGGCGAAGATGATGAGGGAAATGCCGTTGCCTATGCCGCGCTCGGTTATCTGTTCGCCCAGCCACATGATGAAGGCCGTGCCGGCGGTGAGGGTGAGCATGGTCATGAGCCGGAACTGGAGGCCGGGCTCGGCCACTATCCTTAAGCCGCCGCTTAAGTTGCCTTCCAGGCCCACCGCGATGAGGTAGCCCTGGAAGAGCGACAGGGCCACCGTGCCGTAACGGGCGTATTGGGTCAGCTTGCGCCGGCCCTCCTGGCCGCCCTCCTTCTTGAGCCGGGTCAGGTGGGGCCAGACCACGGTCAGAAGCTCCACGATGATGGAAGCCGAAATATAGGGCATGACGCCCAGGGCGAAGACGGAAAACTGGGAAAGGGCCCGCCCGGAGAACATGTCGAACAGGCCCAGGATGGTGCCTTTGAAGTTGTTGAAGAACTGGGCCAGGGCGACGGTGTCCACCCCGGGGGTGGGGATGTGGACCCCGACCCGGTAAACCACCAGCATGATCACGACAAAGAGCAGCCGCTTGCGCAGCTCCGGGGACCGGCCGATGTTTTCAAGTCCGCCTAGCGCCACTGTCCCTCCTCATTTCCGAATGTCCTTCCGGCCTCGGCCGCCGGCCTTTAGGCGCCGGCCTTCGGCCCGCCGGCCCCCCTGGAAACTCACAGAGCGTTGATCTCCAAGGTCCCGCCGGCGGCCTTGACCAGTTCGGCGGCCTTGGCCGAGGCGGCCGCGACCTTGATGACCAGCGGCTTGTCCAGGGCCCCCTTGGCCAGGAGCTTGACGGGCAGGCTCTCCTTGCGGATTAGCCCGGCCGCGGCCAG
>JAITUX010000140.1 GCA_031286085.1 Candidatus Adiutrix sp.
GAAACCGTTTCGGCCTGGAACATCGGTGATTATACACCGCCGGCCGCAAAAAACAAGGCGGCCCGGAAGGGCCGCCTCATCACGGCTGGAGCGTTTTACAAATTCAAACGGCGCCGGCCCCATAAGGACAAGCCGGCGAACCGGCCTCAAAAGCCCATGACGCGCAGCCCCAGGCTGAACTCGTGGGCCGTGAGCGAAACGTTATAGCCCACTCCGCCGATATCGTTGTCGTGGGATTTACCCAGATCCATGTAGCGGTAACCCAGGTCCAGGGCCAGGTTCTCATTCAGACCCCAAGCCACGCCGCCGCCGACGTCCCAGGCGAAATTCCAGCGGCTGCCCTTGCTGGTTGCATTGCCGTAGCTGGCCCGGTCGGTGAGGTAGGCCAGGCCCAGGCCGCCGCCCAGGTAAGGCGTTAAGGCCGTATCGGTGTTCAGGTCTAGAAAGGCGTTGGCCAAGAAGCTGTGGGCGCTGAGATCAATGGTGCAGTCAGTGGGGCGGCTGAAAGTCTCGTTGCCGTGATAGAGGTATTCAGCCTCCAGCCGCAACGGCCAAGACGTGGAATAGCTCAAATCACTGCCCACCGAGCCCCCAAAGCCTAAAACGGAACTCCGCTCGTCCCCGGTGTGCATATCGACTGTCTGATAAGAGGCCATTATTTTCGGGGTCACGTAAAAGGACGACATATCCTGAGCCGCGGCCGGGGCGGCCAAGCCCAGGGCCAGGGTCAGGCCCAAGGACAACATCCAGTAATTCCTAGATAAAAATTTTTTTTCCATCGCCGCTGCCTCCAATGGGGAAAGGACCGAATCACGCCCGCCATTGCCACTCCGGGGGGCTATGTTTTTTAATATAGTATCATTAAATATATTTGTCAAGTAAATATATTTAAATTTATATAATTAAATCTAATTAAATTTCAAGTTAAAGACTTTATCAGAGTTTCCTTAAGCAGCCCGTTTCCGGCTATAATGGAGCCGGGAAGGTGAGGCTATGAGGGAACTGGACTGCGGGCTGATAACCGAGGCGGTGAGTGAAATGTGCGTGGCCGCCAACTGCCGGCTGGGCGATGGGGTGAAAGCCGCCCTGGCCCGGGCGGAAAAACTGGAAACCAATCCCCTGGGGCGGGCCGTTCTGCGGACGCTTTTGGAAAACGCGGCCCTGGCCGAGGCGGAGAACATTCCCCTCTGCCAGGACACGGGCCTGGCCGTGGTCTTCCTGGAGGTGGGCCAGGATATCCACCTCACCGGCGGGAACCTGGAAGAGGCCGTCAACGCCGGGGTGGCCCGAGGCTATGAGGCCGGCTGCCTCCGCCGGTCCATGGTCCGCGACCCCTTGAGACGGGTGAACACCGGCGACAACACCCCGGCGGTCATCCACTGCCGGCTGACGCCGGGCGACCGGCTTAAAATAACCGTGGCCCCCAAGGGCTTCGGCAGCGAAAACATGGGCGCCCTGGCCCTTTTGACCCCCGCCCAAGGCGCCGAGGGGCTGAAAAAATTCGTGCTGGATACCCTGCGCACGGCCGGCGCCAACCCCTGCCCCCCGGTCATAGTGGGCGTGGGCGCGGGCGGCAACATGGAGCTGGCCGCCCTCCTGGCCAAGCGGGCCCTCTTGCGGCCTTTGGGGGAGAGGCATCCCGACCCCTTCTGGGCCGGCCTGGAGGAGGAACTCCTTACGGCCATAAATCGGCTGGACATAGGCCCGGCCGGTTTCGGCGGCCGGACCACCGCCCTGGCCGTCCATATCAATCCCCATCCCACCCATATAGCCGGCCTGCCGGTGGCCGTCAACCTCAACTGCCACGCCGCCCGCCACCAGACCCGCCTGCTCTAAAGCCGGGCCGGCCGCCTTATTTCGCGGACGTAACACCATAAGGAATCGCGCCATGACGGAAATAAGCCTGACCACGCCCCTCTCCGAAGAGACGACGGCCGGCCTTAGGGCCGGCGCCCAGGTCCGCTTAAGCGGCCGGCTCTACACCGCCCGCGACGCCGCCCACCAGCGCCTTATGGAACTCCTCAAAGCGGGCCGGGAACCGCCCTTCCCTTTCGCCGGCCAGGTGGTCTTTTACGCCGGTCCCTGTCCGGCCCGGCCCGGCGAAATCTGCGGCCCCATAGGCCCCACCACCAGCGGCCGACTGGACTCCTTCAGCCCTTTTTTGATTGAGCGGGGGCTGAAATACATGATCGGCAAGGGGGCCAGGAGCCCCGAGGTGGCCGAGGCCGTCACCCGGCACCGGGGCCTCTATTTCGCGGCCGTCGGCGGGGCGGCCGCCCTGATGAGCCGCCGCGTCACCGCCGTGGAACTCATAGCCTTTGAAGACCTGGGCCCCGAGGCTGTCCGCCTGCTGACCGTTGAAAATCTGCCCCTGGTGGTGGCCCTGGACGCCCGAGGCGGGGACGTCTATAACAGGTAAAAGCCGGGCCGCGGCCTCTTTGTTTTTTCAAAGAGGCCGCGGCCCAGGCGGTTTACAGGTCAAAAGCTAAAAAAGGCTCGACTCCTAAGGGCGCGCCGTCATTCAACGACCACGGCGTTGCCGTCCTTATCCTTGACCACGGTGTTGCCGTCCTTATCAGTGGTCACGGCGGTGTCGCCTTCGGCGGGCGCGGGGGCGGCGTCGGTGACAGCGGCGTCGGTGGCGGCGGCGGCGGCGTCACCATCGCTCTTCACATCCTGAGCCAGGGCCGAACCGGCCAGAGGGGTGAACAGCCAAGCGGCCGCCAGGATAAGCCCGAACAGTTTCTTCATAATACTGTCTCCTTTTCATGTAAGGTTCAATACTTGGCCGG
>JAITUX010000205.1 GCA_031286085.1 Candidatus Adiutrix sp.
CGGCCAGGGCCTCCCTGGCTATCATCAGGAGAATCTTTTTTTCATGGCCTTTCAAGGCCGGCCAGACGACCGCGGCGGGCGGGGAGGCCGGGGCCGCCGTGTCCGCCGCGGGCGGTTGCTGGGCCGCGGCCGGCCCGGCCAGGAAAAGCAGCAGGCCGATGATTAGTAGGGGCGGTAGTGGAAAGGCTTTGGCGGCGCCCATGTCAGCCGTCCTGTTTTTTCCGGGATTTTAGGAATTCCACGGCCATGGGCAGGCAGGAAATGAAGATTATGGCCAGGATGACCAGGGAAAAGTTGTTTTTGACCGCGTCAAGCCCGCCGAACAGGTAGCCGGCGCCCAGGAGAAGAAAATTCCATAGAAAGGCGCCGGTCACGTTGAAAAATATGAAGCGGCGGTAGGACATGCGGCCTATGCCGGCCACGAAGGGGGCGAAGGTGCGGACTATGGGCACGAAGCGGGCGAGGACTATGGTTTGAGCCCCGTATTGGTCGTAGAAGGCCCTGGTCCGGTCAAGGTATTTTTTTTTAAGAAAGCGCCCGTCGCGGTGGAAGACCTTAGGGCCGAACCAGTGGCCGAGCCAGTAGTTGGCCGTATCGCCCAGGATGGCCGCCGAACTCAAAAGTAAGAACAACAGCCCGATGTTCAGCGGCGAATCAGGCAGGGCGGCGATGGAGCCGGCGGCGAACAACAGCGAGTCGCCGGGCAGAAAAGGCCAGATGACCACCCCGGTTTCCCAGAAAATAACGGCGAACAGGATAAGGTGGGTCTGCCAGCCGTAATTGTTGACCAGGGTGGTCAGATGAACGTCCAGGTGAAGGATTAAATCAGCCGCCCACCCGGCCAGGGCTGTGAGTTCAGCCATTTTCCGCTATTGTTTGTAGCCTATGGTCTGGCCCATCATGGGCAGCCGGCCGGCCTCAAGTTTCAGGGCCGAGGCCAGGTTGCCCGGCTTGATGGAGGTCCTGGCCACGACGTTCAGGCCGGCCGAGGCGCAGTAAAGATACACGTTTTCGGAGATGTGCCCCAGGTCTATGGCGGCGGCCAGTTTTTTATCGGCTTCGCCGCCCGAAGTGAACTTGTTCAGGTCGGCCACGTAAATAAGGTTAAGCGGGGCGGCGGCCACGTAGTCCTGGTCTCCGGCCTGAGCCCGGTGGTCGCCGCCGGTGACGAGCTTTAGTTCATGGGCGGGCGGATCGTAGCGATAGACGCCGTCCCTGGTGACGGCGAAGATTTCAATGGCCTGGACGTTGCGGCCGCTGGGCGCGGTGCGGCCTACGCCGCCGCCCGGCATCTCCTGGCGGTTTATGCCCCCGGCGGCCCAGAGGACCTCTGAAAGGTGCCGAAGGTCAAGGTCGCGGTCGGCGAAGGCGCGGTCGGATTTGCGGTTCTGGAGGGCCTTGAGCACCGTAAGGCCCGGGGCGTTGAAATCAGGCTGGGCCAGCTTGACGGCCGCCGGCTGGGCCGAGGCCGGGGCCGAAATGGCCAAGACAGTCAAAAAAGCCAGGGTCATGGTCAGGGCGTTGGCGGGCATGGTCGTATCCTCATCCTGGTTAAAGCAGTGAATTGAAAAGGCCGAGGGCGGCCGGCAGGCCGGCCAGGTCAGGCCCGCCGGCCTGGGCCAGGTCGTCGCGGCCGCCGCCCTGCCCGCCGACGGCGGCGGCCATGCGGCTGATTATTTCCCCGGCCTTGAAGCGTCCGGCCAGGTCCGGGCCGACCATGACCAGGAGCATGACTTTGCCGGCCCCGGTCCTGGCGGCCAGGCCTATCAGGGCCGACGGGCCCAGGCGGTTTTTAAGCTCGTCGCCTATGAGGCGCAGGGCCTTGGGGTCGGCCGCGTCAACCTCGGCGCCCAGGAGTTTCACCCCGTCCTTTTCCACGGCCAAGCCGGCCAGGTTGCCGGCCAGGCCGTGTGTTTCAAGCGGTTTCTGCTCCTTCAGCCTGGCCTTGAGTTTTTCGATGCGTTCCACGGCCTCTTCCGGCTTGGCTTTCAGGCTGGAGAGGATATCCGCCAACTGGCGGCGCTGGAGCTGTATGAAGGCCAGGGCGCCTTCCCCGGTCAGGGCTTCAAATCTTCGGACTCCGGCGGCCACCGAGGATTCGCCGGTTATGACGAAGGCGCCTATCCGGCCGGTGCCGGTCACGTGGGTGCCGCCGCAGAGTTCCAGGCTGTAATCGCCCATGGCCACCACCCGCACCCGCTCGCCGTAACGCTCCTCGAACAGGGCCATGGCGCCGGCCCGGGCCGCCTCGTCCTGGCTCATGACCGTGGTGGTCACGGCCAAGTCGCTCCGTATGGCTTCGTTCACCTGTTTTTCCAGGCGTTCAATGTCGTCGCCGCTTACGGCCGCGGCGTGGGTGAAATCGAAGCGCAGCCGGTCGGCCGAGACCAGGGAGCCGGCCTGGCGGACATGTTCGCCCAAGGTGTTCCGCAGGGCCCGGTGCAAAAGGTGGGTGGCGCTGTGGTTCCTGGCCGTGGCCAGCCGCCCGGCTTCATCAACTTTCAGGGTCGCTTGGTCGGAGGCGGAAAAACGTCCTTCGGCCACCACGCCGTAATGCAGGAAGACCTCGGTTCCCGGGGCCTTCCGCACGCCGTGGATTTCCACCAGGCCGCCGGGGAAGACTATCTCCCCCCCGTCGCCGGCCTGTCCGCCGGAGTCGGCGTAGAAGGGCGTGGCCGCGAAGACCAGGATGACCCGGTCGCCGGCGGCGGCGCTGTCCGCCCGGCGGCCGTCCTTTATCAGGAGGGCGATTTCGGCCTTTTCGGCCGTCAAGGCCTCGTAGCCCGTGAAGCGGGTGGTGAAGCCGCCGGCGGTCAGGCCCTTGACCAGGGCGGATATTTCGTCGTCCCGGGCGTCGTCGTCGCCTTTCCAGGAGGCCCGGCTGCGGATCTTCTGTTCCCGCATGGCCTCGTTGAAGCGTTCCTCGTCCACGGCCAGGCCGTGTTCCCGGGCCGCGTCGCCGACCAAATCCAGGGGAAAGCCGTAGGTGTCGTAGAGTTTGAAGGCCAGGCGGCCGTCCAGCACCCGGGCTTTTTTCTTTTTCAGGTCGGCTATGGCCAGGTTGAGCATGGCCAGGCCGGCCCCCAGGGTTTCGCTGAAGCGTTCCTCTTCGGCGGTGGCGATGTTTTTGATATAGGCCGCGTTTTCAGCCAGGTCCGGGTAGGCGTCGGCCAGGCCGTCAATGACCGCCTGGCTCAGTTCGGCCATGAAGGGCCTGGTCAGCCCCAACTGGCGTCCGTGGCGCACGGCCCGCCGGAGTATGCGGCGCAGAACGTAGCCGCGGCCCAGGTTTTCCGGCCGCACTCCGTCGCCGATGAGGAAGGTCACGGCCCGGGCGTGGTCGGCCAGCACCCTGGTGGAGACGTTCACGGCAAAGCCTTCGTCGCCGGGCGCAAGTTCTTTGCGGTAGATGTAGGGCCGGCCGGTCAGGGCGGCCACCTTTTCTATCAGGGGGACGAAGAGGTCGGTCTCGAAGTTGGAATAAACCCCCTGGCAGACGGCCGAGACGCGTTCCAGGCCCATGCCGGTGTCGATGGATGGTTTGGGCAGGGGGGTCATGGTTCCGTCCGGGAAGCGTTCGAACTGCATGAAGACCAGGTTCCACAGTTCCAGGAAACGGTCGCAGTCGCATTCCGGGCCGCAGTCGGGCCGCCCGCAGCCGATCTGCGGCCCCTGGTCGATGTGTATTTCACTGCAGGGGCCGCAGGGGCCGGTATCGCCCATGGCCCAGAAATTGTCCTTCTCGCCGAGGCGGGAGATGCGCCCGGCCGGAACGCCGGTTATCTTGCGCCACAGGTCGAAGGCTTCGTCGTCGTCCTTATAGACCGAGAAATACAGGCGGTCCGGCGGCAGGCCGTAGTCCTTGGTCAGGAGTTCCCAGGCGAAGGCGATGGCCTCGGCCTTGAAATAATCGCCGAAGGAGAAATTGCCCATCATTTCAAAGAAGGTGTGGTGGCGGGCGGTGTAGCCGACGTTTTCCAGGTCGTTGTGCTTGCCCCCGGCCCGGACGCATTTCTGGGCCGTGACGGCCCGGTTGTAGTCGCGTTTCTCTCCGCCGGTGAAGATGGCCTTGAACTGGTTCATGCCGGCGTTGGCGAAGAGCAGGGTGGGGTCGTCCCTGGGCACCAGGGAGCTGGAGGGGACGCGGCGGTGTCCGTGGCCGCTGAAGAAATCCAGAAATTTGGAGCGGACTTCGCTGGCTTTCATTTGGTTCGCTTGCTTCCGGCGTCGGCTGGTTGAGTCGTCTTGTAGGGTCAGCCGGCGATTTCGGCGGCTTCGGCGGCCTTGGCGGCGGCCAGGGCCGTTTCCTGGGCCTCGGCGGCGTTATGGGATTCGATGACTTCGGCCATCTTTTCCGTGACCAGGCCGTAGGCGCCGCGCAGGCGGTTTTCTATTTCCGAGGCCACGTCCCGGTTTTCCTGCAGGAAACGGCGGGCGTTCTCCTTGCCCTGGCCCAGTCTTTCCCCGTTGTAGGAGTACCAGGCCCCGCTCTTGTCCACTATGTTCAAGGCCGAGCCGATTTCCAGGAGTTCCCCTTCCTTGGAGATGCCCCGGCCGAAGATGATGTCGAACTCCACCTCGTTGAAGGGCGGGGCCAGCTTGTTCTTGACCACCTTGACCCGGACGACGTTGCCGAGGCGGGTTTCCCCGTCCTGGACCTTGCCCTTGTAGCGCACTTCCAGGCGCAGGGAGGCGTAGAACTTGAGGGCGTTGCCCCCGGTGGTCACCTCGGAGGGGCCGTAGCCGGTGACCCCGATTTTGGAGCGGATCTGGTTG
Organism: Candidatus Adiutrix sp.; assembly: GCA_031286085.1. GTDB lineage: Bacteria > Desulfobacterota > Desulfarculia > Adiutricales > Adiutricaceae > Adiutrix. Next base: position 4,777 of record JAITUX010000205.1, read on the forward strand.
ATGAAGATGACCGAGGTCATGGAGCGGTGTATGGCCCCGGTGAGCTTGCGCATGGCCTGGCTCATCAGGCGGGCCAGGAGCCCCACATGGGTGTCGCCCATGACGCCTTCCAGTTCGGCCGAGGGCACCAGGGCGGCCACGGAATCGATGACTATCAAATCCACCGCGCCGCTGCGCACCAGGATCTCGGCTATATCCAGGGCCTGTTCGCCGCTGTCGGGCTGGCTGATGAGGAGTTCGTCGGTGTTGACCCCCAGGCGGCGGGCGTAGCTGACGTCCAGGGCGTGTTCGGCGTCGATGTAGGCGGCCAGCCCGGGCTGGCCGGCGGAACCGATCTGTTTTTGTATTTCAGCCACCGCGTGGAGGGCCAGGGTGGTCTTGCCGGAGCTTTCCGGGCCGTATATTTCAATGATGCGCCCCCGGGGGAAGCCGCCGATGCCCAGGGCCGCGTCCAGGGCGATGGAGCCGGAGGGTATGACCGGCACTTCAAGCTGTTCCCTTTCCCCCATCTTCATTATGGAGCCCTTGCCGAAGCCCTTTTCAATCTGCTCCATGGCCGCGCTCAGGGCTTTTTCCCGGGCCTCCTGGGGGTTTAAGGTCTTCTCCCCCCGGCGCTT
>JAITUX010000010.1 GCA_031286085.1 Candidatus Adiutrix sp.
GAAAAGCACGGCATACCCGTGCTGGTGACCCAGGCCAAGCCCTATTCCACCGACCGGAACCTTCTGCACATAAGCTATGAAGGCGGCATCCTGGAAGACCCCTGGCGGGCGCCGGACGAAGATATGTTCATCCTCTCCGTGGCCCCGGAAAAGGCCCCGGACCGGCCGACCGACGTGGAGATCGAGTTCGAGCGGGGCGACCCCGTGGCCGTGGACGGCCAGCGCCTGAGCCCGGCCGCCCTCCTGGCCCGCCTCAATCAACTGGCCGGCGCCAACGGCATCGGCCGCCTGGACCTGGTGGAGAGCCGCTACGTGGGCATGAAGAGCCGGGGCGTCTATGAAACGCCGGGCGGCACCCTCTTGGCCCTGGCTCACCGCAACCTGGAGTGCCTGACCCTGGACCGCGAAGTCATCAACATCAAGGACAGCCTTATCCCCCGCTACGCGGCCCTGGTTTACAACGGCTACTGGTTCGCCCCGGAACGTGAGGCCCTGCAGGCCCTGGTGGACCAGACCCAGCGGCTGGTGGACGGCGTGGTCCGGCTAAAACTCTACAAGGGGCACTGCGCCGTGACCGGCCGCAAATCGGCCCATTCCCTCTATCATGACGGCTACGCCACCTTCGAGACCGACACGGTTTACGACCAAGGCGATGCCGGCGGCTTCATCCGCTGCTCCGGGCTCCGGCTGCGCATCAACAAGATCCTACGAGGCTGAAAAACCATGGCCCGGCGCGCCGCCGCCAAACCCTGGGCCGGCCGTTTCGCCGAGACCACGGATGAAAGCCTGGAAAAACTGTCGGCCTCGGTGCAATTCGACCAGCGCCTGGCCCTCTTCGATCTGGAAGGCAGCCGGGCTCACGCCCGGATGCTGGGCGCGGTCGGCCTGGTGACCCGAGCCGAGAGCCGGCTCATGGTCAAGGGCCTGGAGGAACTGAAGACGCGGGTGGCGGGCGGCCTCTTCCAATGGGATCCCAAGCTGGAAGACGTGCACATGAACCTGGAGCGGGCTCTGGTCGAACTCATCGGGCCGGCCGGGGAAAAGCTCCACACCGCCCGCAGCCGCAACGACCAGGTGGCCCTGGATACCCGCCTCTATCTCAAGGCGGCGGCCGGTCGCCTAGGGTACGGACTCCGGGACCTCCGGTCGGCGCTGGTGGAAAAAGCCGCCTCGGTCAAGTACGCGCCCATGCCGGGCTATACCCACCTCCAAAGGGCTCAGCCTGTACTGGTGGCCCACCATCTCCTGGCCTATTACCAGATGTTGAGCCGCGACCAGGAACGGCTGGAAGATCTCGGCCGGCGCCTGGACTCCATGCCCCTCGGCAGCGGGGCCCTGGCCGGAACCAGCCTGCCCATAGACCCCGCCCTGGTCGCCGCCGACCTGGGCTTCAGCCGCCTGGCCGAAAACAGCCTCGACGCCGTAGCCAGCCGTGATCACCTGCTGGAGTTCCTGGCCTTCGGGGCCATCACCCTGACCAACCTGTCCCGCCTGGCCGAAGACCTGGTGTTGTGGTGTTCCCAGGAATTCGCCTTCGCGGAACTGCCCGACGCCCTGACCACCGGCAGTTCCATGATGCCCCAGAAGAAAAACCCGGACGGGGCGGAGCTGATGCGGGGCAAAGCCGGACGGGCCATCGGCAACCTCATGGCCCTCCTGGCCGTGGTCAAAGGCCTGCCCCTGTCCTACAACCGCGATCTGCAGGAGGACAAGGAACCCATCTTCGACACGGCGGACACCCTGGACATGCTTCTGCCCGTGGCCGCCAAAATGGTCCGGGGCCTTAAGTTCAATCTTGAACGCCTGCGCGAGGCCGCGGACGATCCTTTCGCCTCGGCCACCGACCTGGCCGAACTACTGGTCCGCCGGGGAGTGCCCTTCCGGGAGGCCCACCGTCAGGCCGGGGCGGCGGTGGCCTATGCCCTGAAGGTGAAAAAAAACCTGGCCGACCTGACCCCTGAGGAACTGAACCGTTTCTGCCCCGAGGCTCCGGCCGGGGTTTTCGCCGAGCTGACCCTGGAGGCCCGTCTGGCCGCCCGCTCCACCTTCGGCGGCCCGGCCCCCCGCAGCGTGGCCCGCCAACTCCGGGCGGCCCGACAGCGCCTGGCCCGGGAAACGGGAAGAAACGGAGGCCCGGGGTGATAAACCCGCGGCTGACGCCCCTGCTGACCCTGGCCGTGTTTTTGGCCGCCTGCGGGGTCAAGGCCCCGCCCCATCCGCCGGCGTCCAACCTGCCCCAAAAAGTGCGGCAGTTGACCCAAACCGTCACCCCGGAAGGGGAAGTGGTTTTGAGTTGGCTGCCCCCCGAGACCGACATGGCTGGCCGGCCCCTTAAGGCTCTGGGCGGCTTCCAAATTGAAATGGCCGACCACCTGGACGATGAGCATTATTGTTCCGCCTGCCCCCCGCTTTACCAGCCCGAACCGGTGGACCGCCTCCCGGCCCGGACGCCGCCCCCAGGCCGGGATATTGACCCCGGGCCCTATGAATGGCGCCGCCGGCTTGAACCAGGCCATGTCTATCATTTCCGGGTGGCGGCCGTCAACAAAAACGGCGGGGTCCACCCCGAGGCCAAAACGGAAACGGTGGTCCGGGTCCCGGCCAAGCCGAATTGAAACGGAGAACCTGAATTATGGGCGCCTTTGAATATCACGAGGGACGACTGTCCGTGGAAGGCGTGCCCCTGGCCCGCATTGCCGAAGAGGTGGGTACGCCCGTCTTCGTCTATTCCCGGGCCGCCTTCACCGGGGCCCTGGCCGACTTGGACGCGGCTTTTGCCGACCGCCGCCGCCTGATCTGCTATTCCGTCAAGACCTGCGCCAACCTCAGCCTCCTTAGGCTGGCGGCCGAAGGCGGATTCGGGGCCGACATCGTTTCCGGCGGGGAATTGTTCAAGGCCCTGAAAGCGGGCGTGGCCCCGGGCAAGGTGGTCTTTTCCGGGGTCGGCAAGACGGAACGGGAAATGGCCGAGGCCCTGGCGGCCGGGATAATGATGTTCAACGTGGAATCGGCCGCCGAGCTGGAAGTCCTGTCCAGGGTGGCCGGCCAGAGCGGTCGCCGGGCCCCGGTGGCCCTGAGGGTCAATCCGGCCGTGGACCCCCAGACTCATCCCTATATCGCCACAGGTCTCCAAACCTCCAAGTTCGGCGTGCCCCACGACGAGGCGCCGGCCCTCTACCTTCGGGCGGCGGCCGATCCTCACCTCCGGGTGGTGGGCCTGGACTGCCACATAGGTTCGCAGCTCACCTCCGTCGCGCCATTTGCCGCCGCGGCCGAACGCCTCCGGGCCCTGGCCCTGGAACTGCGCCAGGCCGGAATCAACCTGGAATATTTGGATTTGGGCGGCGGCCTGGGTATATGCTATAATGCCGAAGAGCCGCCCACGGCCGCCGCCTACGCCGCCGCTCTCCGGCCGGTCCTGGATTCGCTGCCGGAACTGACCGTGGTGCTGGAACCGGGCCGCCGGGTGTCCGGCCCCAGCGGGGTCTTGCTGGTGAAGGTGCTTTACAACAAAAGCAACGGGCCGCGCCGCTTCGTGGTGGTGGACGGGGCCATGAACGACCTGATCCGGCCCAGCCTCTACGGGGCATACCATGCCATCCGGCCGGCGCTTGAGTCGGATAGGCCAATGGAAGTGACGGATGTAGTGGGGCCGATCTGTGAATCCGGGGATTTCCTGGCCCGGGAGCGCCACTTGCCCCAGGTCGCCCCTGGCGATATCCTGGCCGTAATGGACGCCGGGGCCTACTGTTACGCCATGAGTTCCAATTACAACGCCCGGCCCCGAGCCGCGGAAGTGCTGGCCGAGAACGGTTCCTTCCGGGTCATCAGGCTCCGGGAGACCTACGAAGACCTGATCCGCGGTGAAACCGCCTGACCTAATAATGGACATAGCTAAGGATATTGAAATGGAAAAATTCACTTTTTATAAATACAGCGGCCACGGCAACGATTTCGTCCTGGTCGATAACTGGGAAGGCCAGATACAGGAAAAAGACCTGGCCCGCATCTCCAGGCTGATGTGCCGGACAAAATTCGGCATCGGGGCGGACGGGGCGGCCTTCATAATTCCAGGGCCCGACGAGGTGGATTTCGCCTGGCGCTTCTTCAACGCCGACGGTTCCGAACCGGACGTGTGCGGCAACGCCGCCCGTTGCATCGCCCACCTGGCCAACAGCATCGGCGTGGCCCCGGCGGAAATGTCTTTCAAAACCAAGGCCGGCGTGGCCTCGGCCGTGGTCAGCGGCCGCCTGGTGAAGGTGCAGTTCCCAAAAATCGGCCGCCCGGAAGGGGTGACCCTGGTGGAAGCCGAGGGGGTCAGCCTGGCCTACCACCGGCTGAACACGGGCGTGCCTCACGCCGTGGCCTGGGTGGAGGACCTGGAAAACACCAACGTGGTCAAGATAGGCCGGGCGGTGCGCCGCCACCAGTCCTTCGCCCCGGACGGAACCAATGTGGATTTTGTGAAAATCCTGGGGCCGGCCAAGCTGGCCCTGCGCACCTATGAACGGGGGGTGGAGGATGAAACCCTGGCCTGCGGCACCGGGGCCATAGCCGCGGCCCTGCTTTCAGCGTCGCTGGGTCTGGTCACCGGTTCCGCCATCACCTGCCAAACCCGGGGCGGCGAAGACCTGATGATAAGCTTTGAAGGCCCGGCCTCGGCCCCGGAAAAGATTTTCATGGAAGGTAAAGTGCGTTACCTCTTTTCCGGCCAAGTGGAAGCCGACCTTTTCCTGAAGTGAGGTGCGCCGTGCGGGCTCAGCAATTTCG
>JAITUX010000067.1 GCA_031286085.1 Candidatus Adiutrix sp.
AGACGGCGGCCGGTTTAATCTTCATAACATCTATCTGCAGTTCGCCGCCGAAACAGGAATATTGGGCCTTTTGGCCTTGCTGGGGCTGTTCGTGCCGGGACTGCGGCTGGCCTTGAAGCGTTTCCATGACCCGGACCCCGAAATACGGATGTGGTCGCGTATGGCCATCGCCCTGCTGCTGGCCTTGGCCATCCACGCGGCGACCGAAAATATCATTGGCCTCCGTTTGGCGCCTTACTTCTACGGCCTCTTGACCGCCTGGGCCTGGACGCGGCTGTCGCCAATGGCCGGAGCCAAACAAGTTTAAAGTCCGGCTCCGCCGGCTTTTAATCGCGCAAGGCTCTACTAGACATAAAGGACGCGGCGGTCCAGGCGGAATTCCGGCCAGGAGCGGCCGCCTTGCCCGTGGGCCAGAAGGGTTTCCAGGAGGCGGCGGCTGTAGCCGATGAAGCGGGCGGCGATGGGGCGGCGGGCCTCGAAACGGGCCGAAGTCAGGTAGGACCGGGCCAGGCCGAAAGACAGGCGGGCCTCGATGGTCTGGTCCTGGGTCTCCGCCGCGAAGGCCAGGGCGAAATCCCAGACCAGCCCGGCCGCCCGGGCCAGGCGCGCCCGGGCCGCGGCCCCGGTCTTGGGCAGGCGGAGCAGGGAGAGGATCATGACCGAAACGTCCTGGGCGTAGTCCGAGGTCCGGCTGCGGTAGAGGTCCAGGAAGCGGAAAGCCCCCCCCGCCTCGCGCATGATGTTGGAGAGGTTGAAGTCGCCGTGGATGCGCACGGTGAAGGGCGCCGCTAGGTCCTGCTCCAGGACGGCGGCCTCGCGCAAAAGCTCCCGCAGGGACATTATTTCCACCCCGCCCCATAAGCCCTTGAAATTCAACAGGTCGGGGAAGAGGGCCCGCGCCGTCCCCAGGCGTTTTTCCGCCTGCCGGGCAAAGGCGGCCCGGGCCGGCGTCTCCTGCCGCGTGGTCCGCCACAGCCCGGCCAGAAGTTCCAGGGCCCCGGCCAGGGCCGCCTCGGCCTCGCGCAAGGCGCCGGGATCAAGGAAAAGGTCCCTGAGCGACCGGCCGTTCACGTATTCCAGGATCAGGGCCGCCTCCCTTCCAGCCCCGGCCGGGACAAAGGCCCGGACGGCCGGGGTCAGGCCCGGCTTCAAGGCGGACCAGGTCTTGAGATTGTCCCTCTCCCTTTCCATCTTGCCGGCCGGCCCGCATTTGAAGACCACCTTCCCGGCCCCCCCGCCCCCGGCCCCCACCACGCCCACCCGGCAGCCCGAACGGCCCGACCAGATGGATTGAAAGGCCATGTTCTTCCGGGCCGGGTCCAGCCCGGCGGTCTTAAGGCCGTCCGTCAGGGCCTGGTAATGGGCGTATTTAAGTCTTTCCCCGAAAAAAATATAGATCAGTTCCTCGCCGATCTCCAGGATCAGGTCGCCGATGCGCTCCAGGTAGTGGACGATCATGAGGGTGGTGACCAGGTCCCCCGGGTTGGACCGGCCGGCCCCCAGTTCCTCGCTCAGGCGCCGGAAGCGGTCGGCGTAATGGGCGTCGAGGCGCTCTTCCACCTGGCACAGGCGGATGACCTGCTTCTCCCGGCGCTGCTCCAGGGCCGGGCGGATCAGGGCCAGGCCCAGGTCTATCTCGTCGAAGAACTCGTCCAGGGCGTAGTCATTGAGAAAGCCGGCCCGGCTGAGGTGGAGGGCCTGGCGAAAGACGCTGTGGGCCAGAAGGGTCAGGCGGTTCAAAAGGATGCTCAGGGAAGCCAGGCCGTGGGAGTGGCGGCGGGCGGCCTCGCGTAGGGTTTCGCGGGCCCCCAGGCTGAAGCTGTGGTTGCGGAGCACCAGGGACAGGGTGGCGATGTAGGCGGCCTTGAAGCGCAGGTCATCGGCCGTTTCGGGCCCGGGGTCGGCCAGGGCGGCCCGGACCTGGTCCAGGAACTGGCTTACTTCGGCCAGAAGGAGGCGCAAATCGTAGTTGGCCGCCTGGGGGGCCGGGTCGCGCCGGAGGGCCCGGCGGCTCACGGCTCCTCCGCCGGCGGGCCGGGATCGCTCTCCGGCTCTCCCTCGGCCCAGGACAATTCCAGGCTGACCCTGGTCCGGCCCTGCTTGCGCCTCACCTTGAGCCCCAGGTCGATGAGGCCCCGGGGCAGGATGGTGAAGCTCATGTGCCCCTCGGCCACGGTCAGGGTTCCGGCCTTCACCCCTTCGGCCAGCACCGCGAGGTAGCGGGCCAGTTCCGGCGGGTCGGCCGCGGTCTGGTATTTGAAGCTGTCGTTCAAGATTTAGTCCCTGATGTCCTGCAAGCCTTCCGGCAAGTCCTCCTGGAGGCTTTCGGAATCCCCGTCCGTTTCGGGTTCAAAGGTTCCGCCGTCAAAATCCCCGCGCAGGAAGTTGCCTTCCTCCGTGCCCGGGCCGAGGCCGGTTTCCGAAAATCCCCGGCCCACGGTTCCGGCCTTGTAGCAGATCCCGAACTCGCCGCCGGGCTGGACGACGGCTTCCGGGGGCACGGTGAACTCGCGCACCGGCTTATCCTTCAAGACCTCCCGCATATAGTAGAGGAAGATGGGGGCGGCGGCCACCCCGCCCACCTCCCCCACCGCGCGGGGCCGCTGCTGGTCGGTGCCCAGCCAGACGGCCGTGACCAGTTCCGGCGTGAAGCCGATGAACCAGGCGTCGGAAAAATCGTTGGTGGTTCCGGTCTTGCCCCCCACCGGGCGGCCCAGGGGCTTGACCGCGGTCCCGGTGCCGAAGGCCACCACCCCGCGGAGCATCCAGGTCACGGCGCAGGCCGCCCCGGGGTCCACCGCCGGCGTCCGTTCAACCTCAAAGCTTTCCACCACCCGCCCGTGGCGGTCCTCTATGCGGGTGATGTAGCGGGGCGTCACCCGGGTGCCCATGTTGGGGAAGGTGGAAAAGGCCGTCACCATCTCGGGCATGTGGAGGCCGTAGGCGCCCAGGGCCACGGCCAGGCTGGCGGGCAGGGTCTCGGTTATGCCCATGGCCCGGGCGGTGGTGAAGAGCGGCTCGAAGCCCAGGCGGTCCAGGAGCTTGATGGAGATGAGGTTGCGCGAACTGGTCAGGGCCTGGAAGAGGGTCATGGGCCCCCTGAACTTGGAATCGGAGTTGACCGGCTTCCAGCGGTTCCGGTTGCCCACGTCCTCGACCACGAAGGGGGCGTCGATCATGATCGAGGCGGGGGTGAAGCCGTGCTCCATGGCCGCCGTGTAAAGTATGGGCTTGAAGGACGACCCCGGCTGGCGCTGGCTCTGGACGGCCCGGTTGAACTGGCTCTCGCCGAAGTCGCGGCCGCCCACCATGGCCAGGACGTCGCCCGTGTCGGCTTCCATGCTCATAAGGGCGGACTGGAGATCGGTGTTGGCCTCCAGGAACATGTCCAGGGGTTCCGCCCCGGCCTCCCCGGCGGCCAGGGCGGCCAGGTCCCGGACCCCGGCGGCCGGGGCCTCCGGCCGCACCCGCGCCCAGACCACGTCGCCCCGGCTGAAGCGCTGGCTGACTTTTTGCCCGGCCTTGAGGGCCCAGGACAAATCTTCCCTGGCCACCCGCCCCTCGTAGGGCCCCACGGCCAGGGCCAGGGAGCCGTTTTGGTCATCGACCCCCAGGACGGCCGCCTTGTAAAGCCGGTCCGGGGAAAGGCCGGTCTCGGGCAGGCTTTTTTCCGAAGCGGCCCTGAAGGCCTCCAGGGCCTCTTCCGTCTCCAGCTTGACTTCGGGCCCCCGGTAGCCGCGCCGGCGGGCGTATTCCCAAAGGCCCTGGGCCACGGCCCGGTCCGCGGCCCGCTGGGCGTCCAGGTTGACGGTGGTGTAAACCTTCCAGCCGTCGTTGTAGAGGCTTTCAGCCCCGACCTTCTCCTCCATCAGGCGGCGGACGTGTTCGGCGAAATAGGGGGCCTCGGACAGGTTGGGGCTGCTCCAGTCGCCCCGGATATTGAGCACTTCGGCCAGGGCGGCCTGGCGCTGCTCCTCGGTGATGAAACCGACTTCCATCATGCGCTTGAGGCCGTGGGCCTGGCGGGCCCGGGCCTGCTCCGGGTTGGAGACCGGGTTGCGGCCGGGGGCCTGGGTGATGCCGGCCAGCATGGCCGCCTCGGCGATGGTCAGGTCGGCCGCCGACTTGTCGAAATAAGTGCGGGCGGCCGCCTCGACCCCGTAGGCCCCCCGGCCGAGATAAATCTCGTTGAGATAGAGGTAGAGAATGTAATCCTTGCTGAAATCGCCCTCCAGGCGGAAGGCCAGGATCATCTCCCTTATCTTGCGGCTCAGGGTTCTTTCCGGGGTCAGGAGGAAGGCCCGGACCACCTGCATGGTGATGCTGGAGGCGCCCTGGGTGACCCGGCCCTCCTCCAGGGTGGCCAGGGCCGCCCGGAAGATGCCCCGGAAGTTGACCCCCTTGTGCTCATAGAAGGCGGCGTCTTCCACGGCGATGAAGGCGTTGCGGACCAGGGGGGGTATCTCGTCCAGGGGCAGGACGAAGCGGCGCTGGTGATAGTATTCGCCCACCACCCGGCCGTCGTCGGCGTAAAAATAGGTGACGGTGGGCGGGCTGTAGTTCTTGAGCCCGGCCGTGGCTGGCAAATCCTGGGCAAAATAGGCGTAGAGGCCGAAGAGGCCGGCCAGGCCGGCCACGGCCGGCCCCAGGGCCAGCCAGAACAGGCCGATGAGCACCCGGGCCAGGGGCCCCCGCCCCTGGCCGGGGCTCGCCTGGCGGCGGGGAGCCCGCATCTCGCCCGGCCGCCGCCGCCCCTGCCGGGGCCGCCCCACGTTGTCCCAGGCCGCCGGCCCCGGAATATCCAGGGCCGGGGCCGGATCGCGCGATTTTTCAGGGCCGTTCATGGCTGCCGGCCGTCAATAGCTGTTGACGGCTGAAAAGTCCAGGTCGTTGACGGCCTGGGTCAGGGCTTCGCTCAAAATCCGGTCGCCGCCCATGCCGCCCAGGAGCTTCAAACGGTTGGAGATGACGTGGACGTCGGAAGTGGTCACGGCCGAGGCGTCGCGATAGATTTTGGCGGAGAGGCTCACCGTGGCCAGGAGGTCGCCTTCGGCCATATCCAGGTCAAAGGACCGGATATCGATCTCCACCGTCAGCTGGGCCGCGGGCCTCTGGGCGGTGACGATGAGATTACGGCTTGTCAGCCGGCGGCCGACCGCCTCCCGCACCGCGGCCGCGACGGGCAGGTTGGTCATGGTCACTTCGGAGCCGTCGGGTATTCTTATCTTGAGGTCGAAACGGTCGGCCCTAAGTTCCGGGAAGAGGCCCCGGTCCTGGGCGGCCGGCCCCACCAGGCTCTGGAAGGCGCGCCGGTCGTTGACCACCAGGAAGATGACGTAGTTCTTGAAAGCGGCGCCCGGTTCAATGGTATAGACGACCCGCATGGCTTTGGAGCCCAGGCAGGCGGACAGGACCGCCAGGGCCAGGACCAGGGCAACGGCCCGGGTTCTTTTCAGCATTTGTCACCTCCCGGCCAGACAGTGAAAGCAGTGAAACAGGATCGACGCGGCCATGATGACGTGATCGACGGCGCCGTCCAGGACCAGGCGGCCCAGTTCCCCGGCCGGCACCAGGACCAAATCCAAATCCTCGTTCTCGTCGAATTCGGTGGGCCCGGCCAGGCGGGCGTTTTCAGCCGTGAAGACGTAGGCCGTGTTGTTCTGGATGGCCGGGTTGGGGCGAAAGGCGGCCAGCGGGCGGAAATTGTCGGCGGCGTAGCCGGTCTCCTCCCGCAACTCCCGCCGGGCGGCCTCTTCGGGGGTCTGGCCGGGCTCGACGACCCCGCCGGGCAGTTCCAGGCTTACCCGGCGCGTGCCGTGGCGGAACTGGCGGACCAGGAGGGCCCGGCGGTCCGGGGTCATGGCCAGCACCTGCACCCAGTCGGGGCATTTAAGCACGGTGAAGGGCTTGTCCCGGCCGTCCTTGGGCGAAGTGAACCAATGCCGGCGCACCTCGAAGACGGGCGTCCCGAGCGCGGTCTCCTCTTTGACCAGCGGCCATTCGGTCACCGGCCGGGTCATGTGACCACCACCTTCTTGTAGCGTTTCCGGCCCGCCCGCAGGGTCACCCCGCCCGCGGCCAGCCAGGCGGCTTCCCGGACCGGCCGGTTTTCATCGTCCGGGCCGGCCGGGGTTTCATCCAGGTAGGCCCCGCCCTGGCGGATGAGGCGGCGGGCCTCGCCCTTGCTGGCGGCCAGCCCGGCCAGGACGAAGAGTTCGGCCAGGGTGGCCCCTTCCAAATCCTTGGCTTTAAGTTCGACGGCGGGCAGGTCGGCCCCGGCCCCGGCCGGGGCCAGGCCGGCCAGGGCCGAGCTGGTCGAAACCAGGCCGTCGGGGTCGGCCGCGCCGAAGGCCCGGGCCGAGGCCAGGAAGGCCTGGGCCGCCTCCCCCGGGGAATGGCAGAGGGCCGTGACCTCGTAGGCCAATATTTCCTTGGCCCGGTTCAAGAGGCGGTCCGGCAGGGCCGCCAGGCGGGCGGTTTCGTCCAGGGGCAGGAAGGTGAAGAGGTTGAGCAGGCTGTGGACCTGCTGGTCATCGACGTTGCGCCAGAACTGGTAGAAGTCGTAAACCGGGGTCTTGGCCTTGTCCAGCCACACGGCCCCGGCGTTGGTCTTGCCGAACTTGGCCCCGGTCTTGGGGTCCAGGAGCAGGGGGATGGTGGCCCCGTAGGCCTCGGCCCCGGACACCCGGCGGATGAGTTCCACCCCGGCCACTATGTTGCCCCACTGGTCCTGGCCGCCCAGTTGGAGCTTGTTGCCCTGGCGGCCGCTTAGGACCAGGAAGTCGTAGGCCTGCATGACCATGTAGTTGAATTCCATGAAGGTCAGGCCATGTTCCAGGCGCTGGCGGTAACATTCGGCCGCGAGCATGCGGTTGACTGAAAAGTGGCGGCCGATGTCCCGCAGGAAGTCCAGGTAGTTCAGTTCCGCCAGCCATTCGCTGTTGTCGAGCATGAGGGCCCGGCCGCCGGAGAACAGGCTGATGAACTTGGCGGCCTGGGGCCTTATGCCGGCCATGTTCCGGCTTATGTCCTCGCGGGTCAGGAGGCGGCGGGAATCGGCGCGGCCGCTGGGGTCGCCGATCATGGAGGTGCCGCCGCCCATGAGGGTTATGGGCCGGTGGCCGGTGCGGTCCAGCCAGCTCAGGGCCATGAGGGGCAGAAGGTGTCCGATGTGGAGGGAATCGGCGGTGATGTCGAAGCCGACGTAGGCCGTGACCTCCTCCCGGTCGAAGAGTTCGGTCAGGCCGGCCTCGTCGGTGCACTGGTAAACGAAGCCCCGTTCGGCCAGGATTTTATAGGCGTTCTGTTTTTCCATAATCCCGCGCGCGTCCGGCTTTCAGCCATTAAGATAGCGCCAGGCGCTCAAGGCCGCCCGGGCGCCGTCGGCGGCGGCCGTGACCACCTGCCGCAAGTCGGTGTCCCGGACGTCGCCGGCGGCAAAGACCCCGGGCCGGCTGGCGGCCAGGCCGGGCCCGGTCACAATGCGGCCCAGGCCATCCAACTCCAAAAAGCCCCGGACAAACTCGCTCTGGGGAACCGAGCCTATGAAAATGAACGCCCCGGCCACCGGGAGGGTCTCGTCCGGGCCGCCGTCCGGCCGGCCCAGGCGCAGCCCGGTCACGCCTTCCGGCCCGCCCAGGATTTCCTTGACCGTCCGGGACAGGACCATGGAAACCCCCGCCTCGGCCGCCGCCCGGGCCGCGGCGGCGGCCGAGGCCCGGAGGCGGTCCCGGCGGTGGATAAGAAAGACCCGGGCGGCGAAGCGGGCCAGATAGACGGCCTCTTCCGCCGCGGCCTCGCCGCCGCCTATGACGGCCACTTCCAGGCCGCGGAAAAAGGGGGCGTCGCAGACCGCGCAATAGCTGACGCCCCGGCCGGCGAACTCGGCTTCGCCCGGCACGCCCAGGCGGCTCAGGCGGGTTCCGGTGGCCACGATGACGGCCCGGGCCGCCAGGTCCCCCGCCGCGGCGCGAACCGTAAGGCCGTCGGCCGTCTCGGCCAGCCCCAGGGCCTCGGCCGCCAGGAACTCGGCGCCCAGGCCGGCGGCGTGGGCGCGGAAACTCTCGCCCAAATCCCAGCCGCTGATGGCGGGGGTTCCGGGCCAGTTCTCGACCTCGGCGGTGTTTTTTATCTGCCCGCCGGGCCCTTCCCGTTCCAGCACCAGGGTCCCCAGGCCGGCCCGCCGGCCGTAAACGGCGGCGGCCAGACCGGCCGGGCCGGCGCCCAGGATTATAAGGTCGTATTTCGGCACGGCTCCCCCGGCCCTTCAAAAACTAAGGCGTCCTTATCAGCGCCGTTTCATTTTAGCATAAAACCGCCTTGACCAAAAGAGCCCTTATCGCCCGGACCGGGCCCTTCAACTTGTCAAAACCGGCCCGCCCTGCTATACTGGGAGGACTTGTAAAAAACGTCAGGCCTTTAAGTCCGCCCCCTTCTCCAGGGCCGGCGCGGTTGGAGACTCCCCATGAACGACGCCTTGCTGAGCGAATTCATATTTGACGCGCGTGACCATCTGGGCACGGCCGGCGGCCAGC
>JAITUX010000239.1 GCA_031286085.1 Candidatus Adiutrix sp.
CCGGGAAGTGGCCGGGGCCGTCCTGGAACACCACCCCGCAGACGAGATTCTGAGCCAGGTTTACAGCCGGGCCGCCGTGGATTCCTACATAAGCCTTAACTAGAGCAACAAGCGATAAAAGGCCGGCGGAGCCGGGCCTTTATTCCGGCTTCGGCCAGTCAGCCACGCGCGGTCTCACAGCCCGCCGGCTATGGGGTCCGGGGCCGATGGCCCCGGAAAAACAAACCCTAGGGGGAAAAAATGGAAAATATGGATATAAGTCCGAATAATCAGGCCGCCGGGCTGCCGAGGCCGATGCTTAAGCTGGAAAAAGGGCCTTTGGGCTTCGGCCTAATCTATAAGGACCAGACCATCCACCGCGCCGACGACCCCTGGGCCGAGGCCGCCGGCTGGCTGGCCCGGGGCCATCGCCATTTCCAGCCCCACCCCCCCGGCCTGGCCCTGGTTTTCGGCCTGGGCCTGGGCTACCACCTGAAGCTTTTGCGCCGTCAATATCCCGGCCTCCGGCTCCTGGTCTATGAACCGGTCCAGGAGCTCAAGAATTTTTGGGCCTTTCAGCCCGGCCTGGTCCCCGAGGACGGCGAGGCCCCCTTCATCTTCTCTTCGCCGGAGGAATTCAAGGCCGCGGTGAGCCGTGAAGTGGTCTATGGCCCGGCCCGGGGCCTTCTGGTGGCCGCCGCCGAGAGCTACCAGGCCCTGGACCCGGAGGGTTACGCGTCCTTCAACGAATACGTCCGCCAGGAAGTCATCCGCCGGGCGGTCATCGACCGCACCCGGGCCCAAACCGGGCCGGCCTTCCTGGAGAACCTGGCCTTGAACGCCGGGAGGCTCCTGACCAGGCCGGACCTGATGCTGCTCAAGGGCCGCCTGCCGGCCCGGGCCGCCTTCCTGGTGGGTTCCGGCCCCAGCCTGGTCGAGAACGCCGCCGCCTTGCGGGACTTGGGGCCGCGCGGCCTCATCCTGGCCGCCGCCTCGGCCGTCAAGCCCCTCCTGGCCCACGGCGTCAGCCCGGACGTAATCGTGGTCCTGGAATCCGAGGACACCAGCGGCTACCTGCGTTTAAGCGAGGAGGAAAAGGCTATCCTTTCGCCCGAGACCGTCCTGGCCCTGGCCTCGGGCTGCCACCCGGCCAACTTTGAACTGGACGGCTTCCGCCAGGCCGTTTTCCACGTCTCGCCCGGCGAGGCCCTGGTCTTCAGCCGGGGGGCCTTCCTGCCCCAGGGGGGCAACGCCGGCACGGCCGCCTTCGCCCTGGCCTATTGCTGGGGCCTGAGCCCCCTTATCCTGGTGGCCCAGGACCAGGCCTACGCCGGCGGCGGCCGCCTCCACGCCGAAGGCACGCCCGGCGGGGTGGTGGACCAGGACGCGGCCCCCCTCATAGTGCCCGGGGTGGACGGCGGCCGGGTGGCCACCAACACCGGCCTTATGGCCTCCCTCAACTGGTATGCCGAGGCGGCCCGCACCATCAAGGCCAGGGAAGCGGCCCCGGAACTCATCAACGCCTCGGCCGGCGGAGCCCGGGTCGAGGGTTTCCAGGAAGCCGACCTGGGGGCCGTGGTCGCCGGCCTCCCGCCCGTCTCCGGCCCCTTGAACCTGGCCGCCGTCCTGCCCAAGCTGCCCTTGCCGGCCAAAAAGGAGGTCGGCGGCGACCTCCGGCAACTGGCCGGGGTGGTGGACACCATCCGCCGCCTGGCCGCCATCGACTATAAAAAGGCCTACGCCGAGATACAGGGCCTCGGCCAGATCAGCAAGTTTCTGGAACGGCTCCTGGCCGAGGCCCAGGTGGCCAACACCCGCCAGGAACTCCTGGAGTCCCTGAACCGGGCCGACAGGCTCATGACCACCATGAAACTCTCCCTGGAGCAGTGAACTCCAAATGACGGCCGCCAGCCTCAGTTCCGGCCCACCGTCCGCCGGCCGGCCCACCCTGGGCCTGGCCATGATCATCAGGAACGAGGCGGCCAACCTGCCCCGGAGCCTGGCCCCCCTGGCCCCCTTGGTGGACGAGGCCGTGGTGGTGGACACCGGCTCCACGGATAAGGGCCCGGACCTGGCCCGGTCCTGGGGGGCCCGGGTGCTGGATTTCCCCTGGGCCGGCGATTTCGCCGCGGCCCGCAACTTCGGCCTGGCCGCCGCGGCCGCCGATTTCATCCTCTGGCTGGACGCCGACAACAGCCTGGCCCCGGAGGGCCTGGCGGAGTTCCGCGGGCATCTTGCGGCGGGCGGCGATTTCATACTCTGGGCCACGGAAGTGGTGGTTCCCCAGGGGGACAAGCTCTGGCAGAAAAGGGTCTTCCCCAACCGGCCGGGCCAGGTTTATTTCCAGGGCCGGGTCCACGAGCAGCTTATCCATCCGGAAGGCTTCGCGGCCGTGGCCACGGGGGTGGAAATCCGGCACTGGGGTTACGCCGAGGCCGCCACGGCCCGGCAAAAGGGCGAGCGCAACCTGGAGTTGCTTTTAAACGCCCCGGAGACCAGGGCCGGCGATTTCTACTGGCTCTACCAGACCGGCCGCACCCTTTTCAATCTCCGCCGTTTTTCCGAGGCCCGGGCCTGGCTTTCGCGGGCCTCGGCGGCGCCGGGGCGGGCGGACAACCCCTCCCTCTGGAGCCACGGCCGGATCCTCCTGAGCCAGGCCCTGGCCCGCCTAGGCCGGCCGGGGGAGGCGGAAGAGGCGGCCCGCCTCCTGGCAACGGAGCGGCCGGACTACGGCCCCGGCCGCTATCACCTGGGCCGGCTGCTCTATGAGGCCGGCCGGGCGGAAGAGGCCGCTCCCCACCTGGAAGCCTCTCTGTCCCTGGGCTCCGGCGACAAGGCCTGGGGCGCCGACCGGGAAAAATACGACTACCAGGCGGCCTTTCTCCTGGGCCGTATCTGGGCCGGGTGCGGCCGCCTGGCCCCGGCCCGCCGGGCCTTTGACCTGGCCCGCCGCCTGAAACCGGGCCACCCCGAACCGCCCTTCGCCCTGGCCGAGACGGCCCTGGCCCAGGGCCGGCCGGCCGAAGCCAGGGAACATTTGAAAGAGGCCCTTAGCCTGGCCCCCGGCCACCGCCGGGCCCGGGAACTCTTCGCCCGCCTGGACCAGGGAGCGCGCGCATGAATCCGCCGCCCGCCGGGAAATATCCGCGCCGCAAAATCGGCTTCTACACCAGCGGCCCCCCCTTTGCCGGGGATTCCCTGGAAAGGGGCGAAGCCCTGGGCGGCGCGGAGACGGCCTTCATCCAGATGACCCGGGCCCTGGCCCGGCGCGGCCACCAGGTCTGGGCCTTCCACAACTGCCCCCGGCCGGGCCGGCACCGCGGAGTCCTCCAGCACCATTTCCCGGAGGCCCTGGCCGTCCTGGCCCGGGAGACGTTTGACGTCTTCGTGGTCAGCCGTTACGCGGCCTTTTTCAACCTGCCCTTCAAGGCCGACCTCAAGGTGCTGTGGAACCACGACACCCTGGACCGGCCCCGGGAGCTGAAACTCGTCCACGATGAAATCGACCTCTTCCTGGTGCTCTCCCGTTTCCACCGTGACAATTTCCTGACCCGCCTGCCCCAGATCGACGACCGCCTGGTGGTCACCCGCAACGGCCTGGACCTGGAATTCATGGATTGGGCCGCGGCCGGGCCGCCGGACCCCGGCCGGCTCATTTACGCCTCCCGGCCGGAACGGGGCCTGAAACTGCTCCTGGAGGAAATCTGGCCCCGCCTCCACCAATGGAACCCGGGCCTGGTTCTCCAGGTCTGCGGCTACCAG
>JAITUX010000032.1 GCA_031286085.1 Candidatus Adiutrix sp.
CCGGGGAGCCGAGGCTGTCGGCGGGGTTGTTAAATGTTCGCGGCAAGGTTTCCAATTTTTCCGCTTTTAATTTCAGTAATCTCCCGGCTAAGGTGATTCAAGGCTGAATATATCACAAAAGGCCGGTCGGGCCAACCAAGGCCAGGCCGGCCGCCGTTTGAAAACGAATCCATGCGCACCCGCCCAGGGCTCGGCCGATAAGGCTCCCGCGCCGCCGGCTCTTAATTGATTTGATGTTCCGACGCTTCAAGCAGGCCCCAGGGGTTGGCGGGAGAAGCCAGGGTCACCTGAATAAGGCGGCCCGGGGCGATTTTCAGGCCGGGGGGCAAGAGGGCGCTCAGGGAATTGCCGGTCAAAACTTTCAGGCGGCCGCTGGCTTGGTGCGGCCGGTTTTCCACCAGCCCGGTCTGGGCCGTCCCCCAGTTCCGCCGGGCGAAATTCATACGGGCCGCCTGGTCGGCTTTTTTCAGGGCCTCCGCCCGGCGGCGCTTTAAGTGTTCCGGCACCTGCCCGGGCCTGGCCGCGGCCGGCGTCCCCGGCCGGGGCGAATACGGAAAAATATGATAATAGCTAAAGGGTAAATCGGCCAAAAGTTCCAGGGTAGCCTGAAAATCCGCCTCGGTTTCACCAGGGAAACCGGCCATCACGTCCGTCCCCAAGGCGGCCAGGGGCCAGACCCGGTTGATATTTTCAGCCAGCCGCCTGAAATCGGCCCGGCGATACGGGCGGCCCATGAGTTCCAGCACCCGGTCGCTGCCGCTCTGGAGGGGCAGGTGGAAGTGGGGGGCCAGCCAGTCATACATTTCAAAGGCGGCCAGGAGTTCGTCGTCCACTTCCAGGGGTTCCAGGGAACTTAGGCGCAGGCGGCAGGCGGCCGCCTCCAGTTCCAGTTCCCCGTCCATGATGTGGAGCAGTTCGGCCAGCTTTAACGAAGGGGTCAGATCCCAGCCCCAGCGCCCCAGGTGGATGCCGCAAAGCACCACCTCGGCCACCCCCCGCCCCAGGTAGGACCTTAAGCCGGCCAGCACGCGGTCCGGTTCCAAGCTGCGGGAAGGGCCCCGAGCCCGGGGGACGGCGCAATAGGCGCAGCCGGCGGAACAGCCGTCCTGAATTTTGTAAAAGGCCCGGGTCCGTTCCGAAAGCGGGGCCGTGACCTCCAGGGCGGGCGGAGCGGCCGCCGGACGCTCGGCGCCGTCAAGCCAGGCCGCCAGCCGGCTCACCAAACGGTCTTTATCCGCCTGGCCCAGCACCAGGTCCGCCAGGCCGGCGGCGGCCAGAAGTTCCGGGTCGGCCTCGGCCAGGCAGCCCGTGACCACCAGGCGGGCGCCGGGGGCCGCGCGCCTTAAGCGGCGCAATAGGCTAAGGGCCTCCTGGTCGGCCTTCTGGGTCACGGTGCAGGTGTTCAGCACCAGGAGGTCAGCGCCTGAAGGCCCGCCCGCCACCTCGTAGCCGGCAGCCCGCAAACTCTCGGCCATGGCCGCCGATTCAAACTGGTTGACCTTGCAGCCCATGGTCAACACCGCGGCTCTGGGCTTGACGCTCATTTTTCATGACCTTTAATCAGGGGCCACAGGCCCCTGGACCACACGGCCGGCGAACCTTTGAAGCGCGCTTGGTTTTAGGGCCGGGGCCTTGCGTATTAATGGGGCTAAGCCCTGTCAGCTCCGGTCATATTGAATGATTTTGGCGAAACCGTCCGCCGTGAGGCTCGCGCCGCCGACCAGGGCGCCGTCGATGTCCGGCTGGGCCATGAGTTGGGCGGCGTTGTCGGGCTTCACCGAGCCGCCGTAAAGAAGGCGGGTCGCCCCGGCCGCGGCCGGGGAAATCTTCTCCGCCAGCCAGCCCCGGATAAAGGCGTGGGCCTCCTGGGCCGTTTCCGGGGTGGCGGTCCGGCCGGTGCCGATGGCCCAGACCGGCTCATAGGCCAGATCCAGAGCCCCAGGCGCGGCCTTCTCCAGTCCGGCCAGGGCCTCGGCCAGCTGTTTGGCCAGAACCTCAAAAGTCAGGCCCGCTTCCCGTTCGGCCAAAGTCTCACCCAGGCAGACTATGGGCCGCAGCCCGGCCGGGAGGACGGCCTTGATTTTTTTGTTGACGCCCGGGCCCGTCTCGCCGAAGAGCTGGCGGCGTTCACTGTGGCCGATGATGACGGCCCCGGCCCCGGCGGCCGCGATCATGGGAGCGGAAACTTCGCCGGTGAAGGCGCCTTCCGGCTCCCAATGGACATTCTGGGCGGCTATAATTATGGGGGTGCCGCTGACGGCCTGGACCGCGGCCTCCAGGCTGGTGAAGGGCACGCCGAAAGCCACCTCGCGGTCAGCGGGAAAAGGGTTCAGCCGGGCCAAAATATCCTGGAAGAATTCGCGGGCCTGGCGGCTGGTCTTGTACATCTTCCAGTTTCCGGCCAGCAAGGGTTTCCTGTTCATGTTCCGCTCCAGTTCTGATTTCCATTCAACCATACGGGGGCCGGCGGCCCCGGCCAAGGCTTTGGTATCATTCCTTCCTTAGGCAAACGCAAGAAACGTATATCTGTTCCGGCCGTTCTGCTTGGAAAGGTAAAGGGCTTCGTCCGCCCGCTTCACATAGTTTTCCCAGTTTTGCCGGTAGGCGACGCGGCCGGTGGTGACGCCGATTGAGACCGTGACAAACTCGGCGGCCTGGCTGGCGGGATGGGGCAGCTTTAGCCCCCGCACATTCTCCAGCACTTTTTCCGCCATCCGGCGAGCCCCGGCTTCGTCCGTGTTGGGCAAGACCGCCACAAATTCCTCG
>JAITUX010000036.1 GCA_031286085.1 Candidatus Adiutrix sp.
GCCGCCTACCTCGGCCACGGCTGAAACCCCGGCCGGAAACGACAAAATGCTGGAACTGCAAGACCTTCATATTCATTACGGCGGCATCCATGCGGTACAGGGGCTCAATCTCACGGTGGGCCGGGGTGAAATCGTAACCCTCATCGGCGCCAACGGCGCCGGCAAAAGCTCCACGGTCCGGGCCATAGCCGGCTTGGTCAAGGGCCTCTCCGGGCGGATTCTCCACACCGGAAAAGACGGTGAAACCGTGAACCTGGCCGGGCTGGCCCCGGAAAAAGTGGTGGCCCGGGGCATAGCCCTGAGCCCGGAAGGCCGGCGCATCCTGCCCCACCTGACCGTGGCCGAGAACCTGGCCCTGGGGGCCTACAGCCGAAGCGACCAGAAGGCCATCCTGGCCGACCGGGACTGGGTCTATGGCCTTTTCCCCCGCCTCAAGGAACGCCACTGGCAACTCGGCGGCACCCTCTCCGGCGGCGAGCAGCAGATGCTGGCCGTGGGCCGGGCCCTCATGAGCCGGCCGGACCTTTTAATGCTTGACGAGCCCTCCCTGGGCCTGGCCCCCATCCTGGTCCAGGAAATTTTCGCCATAATCAAAAAGCTCAACCAGGAAGAGGGCAAAACCATACTGTTGATAGAGCAGAACGCCTATGCGGCCCTCTCCATCGCCCACCGGGCCTATATCCTGGAAGTCGGGGCCGTCATTCTGGAAGGCCCCGGCCACGACCTCTTGAACGACCCCAAAGTCGTGGCCGCCTACCTGGGCGGATAGAACCGCAAGTGAATAAAAAGCCGGCGGAGCCGGCCTTTCATTCACTTGGTTCTATTTTGTGAGCCGGCTAAAGCCGGCTGGTTCATTGTTTTTATACCCAAAAGAGCCTTTCGATGGAAACCAAACCTGACCGAGACAAGGAAGCGCCGATTAATGAGGATTTTTGTTCACCGGCTAGGCGCGAGCGTTTTTTAAGGCGCAGGAATATTGAAAATATTTCGAGCCTTAAAAAACGTGAGCAACACCGCCAGGGGACAAAAAGACCATTAATCGGCGCTTCCTTTAAGAAAACCCGGCCCATCCTTTTGGGCGCGGTGCCCATAGGCGGCGGCGCCCCGGTGGCCGTGCAGACCATGACCGACACCGACACCCGGGACGCGGCCGCGACCCTGGCCCAGATAAGACGGGCGGCCGAGGCCGGGGCCGAAATAGTCCGGGTGGCCGTGCCGGACGCACGGGCCGTCGCGGCCCTGAAAGAAATCATCCCGGATTCGCCCGTGCCCCTGGTGGCCGACATCCACTTCGACTGGCGGCTGGCCGTCAAGGCGGCCGAGGCCGGGGCGGCCGGGCTGAGGATAAACCCCGGCAATATAGGCGGGCCTGAAAAAACCAGGGCCGTGGCCGAAGCCGCCGGCCGCCAGGGCGCGGTCATCCGGGTGGGAGTCAACAGCGGCTCCCTGGAGAAAGAAGTGCTGGCCCGGCACGGCGGCCAAGTCACGGCCGAAGCCCTGGCGGAGAGCGCCCTTAACCAGACGCGGCTTATTGAGGAGACGGGCTTTACGGCTCTCAAGGTCTCCTTGAAAGGCTCCGACGTCCTTTCGACCGTGGCCGCCGTCCGCCTCTGGTCCCGGCTGAGCGATGTGCCCCAGCACATCGGCGTCACCGAGGCCGGCGATGCCCTGGAAGGCGCGGTGAAATCGGCCGTGGGCCTGGGGCTTCTTCTGGCCGAGGGGCTGGGGGACACCCTGCGGGTTTCCCTCACCGCCCCGCCGGAGGAGGAAGTCCGGGCGGCCTGGGCCATTCTACGGGCCTTGGGGCTTCGGGCCCGGGGCGTGGAGGTCATCTCCTGTCCCACCTGCGGCCGCACCGAAGGCCCGGTGGCGAAGCTGGCCGAAGAGGCCAGAAAACGCCTGGCCGACCTGACCGCCCCCCTAAAAGTGGCGGTGATGGGCTGCGTGGTCAACGGGCCCGGGGAAGCCCGGCACGCCGAGGCCGCCGTAGCCCTGGGGCGGGGCCACGGCCAGGTTTACATAAGCGGGCGGCGGGTGGCCGCCAAGGTGCCCTACGAAAAGCTCATCGATCTCCTGGAGGCCGAAGTGCGCCGGGGAGCATGGGGAATTGGAGCCAGGCATGACGATTGAAATGAAGTTCGACTCCCAGGGACAGGCCCTGGGGCTGAGACTGACCGAGGGGTTCTCGCCGACCCTAAAGGAAGACCCGGCCGAGGCCGAGGTGGTCAGCCACCGCCTCCTCATCCGGGCCGGCTTCATCCGCAAGCTGTCGGCCGGCATCTACAGCCTTCTGCCCTTGGGCCTTCGCTCCACCCGCAAGGTGGAACTCATAGTCCGCCGGGAAATGAACCGCACCGGAGCCCTTGAAGTTCTGCTGCCGGCCGTGCAGCCCGGAGAACTGTGGAAGGAGAGCGGCCGCTGGGAGCACTACGGCCAGGAACTTCTGCGCTTCCGCGACCGTCACGACCGCGACTGCGTCATCGGCCCCACCCATGAGGAAGTCGTCACCGACATCGCCCGGCGGGAAATCCGCTCCTGGCGGGACCTGCCCTTGAATCTCTACCAGATCCAGACCAAATTCCGCGACGAGATACGCCCCCGCTTCGGCCTTATGCGCGGCCGGGAATTCATAATGAAAGACGCCTACAGCTTCGACGCCGACGAAGCCGGCGCCGACCGGAGCTACCAGGCCATGCACGAGGCCTACCGGCGCATCTTCCGGGGCTGCGGCCTTCGGTTCGCCGTGGTGGAAGCCGACAGCGGCGCCATCGGCGGAAGCTATTCCCACGAATTCATGGTTCTGGCCGAAACCGGGGAAAACGGGCTGGTCTTCTGCGAGTGCGGCTACGCCGCCAACCAGGAGAAAGCCGAACTTAAGACTTACGCCACCTTGGCCCCGGAAGAGCCGGCCGGCCCCCTGACCGAAGTCCACACCCCCGGTTGCCGCCACGTGGGCGAGCTGGCCGCCTTTCTGAAAATTCCCTTGGGCCGCATCATCAAGGCCCTGCTTTTTGAAACCGGGGCGGGCCCGGTCATGGCCCTTATCCCCGGAGACCGGGAGATAAACCCGGTCAAGCTGAAAAACGCCTTCGGCGGAGTCGAGCCGCGCCTCCTGACCCCGGAAGAAGCGGAAAGCATAACCGGCGTCCCCATGGGTTTCGTGGGTCCGGTCAAGGCTGGCGGCCTTAAGGTGGCGGCCGACCTGGGGATCGGGCGCCTGAAAAACGGCGTGGTCGGCGCCGGCCGGACCGACTTCCACTATCTGCACGCCGAGCTGGACCGCGATTTCACCGCGGACCTGAGTCTGGACCTGGCCTTGGCCGGCGAGGGCGACCCCTGCCCCCGCTGCGGAGGACGGCTGGCCGCCAAGCGCGGCATTGAAGTGGGACACATTTTCAAGCTGGGGGTGAAATATTCCAGCGCCCTTAAAGCCGCCTACGCCCGGCCAGACGGCGAGGAGGGCCTCCTGGTCATGGGCTGCTACGGCGTGGGCATAGGCCGCACCCTGGCCGCGGCCGTCGAACAGAACCACGACCGCGACGGCATCGCCTGGCCCCTGCCCCTGGCCCCCTACGAGGCGGCCATCCTGCCGCTCCAGGTTCAAAACGCCGCGGTCGCGGCCGCGGCCGAAAAACTGTTCCAGGAACTCATCGACCTGGGGGTGGAGACGGTTCTGGACGACCGCGACGAGAGGCCCGGCCTTAAATTCAAGGACGCGGACCTCATCGGCTACCCCTTCCGCCTGACCGTTTCCGAAAAAAACCTGTCCGCGGGGGAAGCGGAACTTAGGTTCCGGGCGACCGGGGAAGTGGTCAGAATGCCCCTGTCCCAAGCGGCGGCCGCGCTGCGGCGCCTTCGGGACGAGGGACTTGCCTTTAACTGAGCCTTAAGTGGAAAACTGATAAGCGCCGCCGGCGCCGCCCGACATTC
Source organism: Candidatus Adiutrix sp. (assembly GCA_031286085.1). Classification (GTDB taxonomy): domain Bacteria; phylum Desulfobacterota; class Desulfarculia; order Adiutricales; family Adiutricaceae; genus Adiutrix. The sequence goes on from JAITUX010000036.1 coordinate 3,931, forward strand.
AGAGCCATGCCCGTCAAATACGAACCCCTGGAGGACGCCCCGGTTTACGGCGGCCAGCTCGTCCGCATCGAAGACATTCTGGAAGCCCTCTCCAGGCACAACCCCGAAGCGGACGTGACCCTGGTGCAGCGGGCCTACATCTACGCGGCCAGCGCCCACCAAGGCATGACCCGACGCTCCGGGGAGCCTTACCTTAACCACCCCCTGGCCGTGGCCGGCATTCTGTGCGACATGAAACTGGACGCGGCCAGCGTGGCCGCGGGCCTGCTCCACGACACCATTGAAGACACCGGCGCCACCCTGGACGACCTTGAGCGGAAATTCGGCCGGGAGGTGGCCTCCATAGTTGACGGCGTCACCAAGCTGAGCCGGCTCAACTTCAATTCGGCCACGGAGCGCATGGCTTCCAACATGCGCAAGATGCTCCTGGCCATGCTCACCGACCTCCGGGTCATCCTGGTCAAGCTGGCCGACCGCCTTAACAACATGCGCACCCTGGGTTTCATGCCGGAGGACAGGCAGCTCCAAATCGCCTCCGAGACCCTCGAAATATTCGCCCCCCTGGCCTCCCGCCTGGGCATCCACAAAATCCAGGCCGAGTTGGAGGACCTCTGCCTCTATTACCTGGAATCGGCCAGCTACGACGAAATACGCCTCAACCTCTCCACCGGGCGAAGCGACCGCAAGGCTTACGTTGACGAGGTCATAGAACTTCTGAGCCGGCGCATCGGGGAGTTCAAGATCAAGGCCCAGGTCGAAGGCCGCCCCAAGCATATCTACAGCATCTGGAAGAAAATGCGCGACCAGAACCTGACCTTCGACCAGATCTACGACCTCACCGCCTTCCGCATCATAGTCGAGACCGTTCAGGACTGCTACGGCGCCCTGGGCGTCATCCACTCCATCTTCAAAGCCATTCCCGGCCGCTTCAAGGACTACCTCAACCTGCCCAAGCCCAACGGCTACCAGTCCCTCCACACCGCGGTCATCGGCCCCCGCAACGCCCGCATTGAAATACAGATCCGGACCAAGGCCATGCACGATTACGCTGAAAACGGCGTGGCCGCCCACTGGCGCTACAAGGACGGGCAAGGCTTAAGCCAGGAGGAGACCAAGCGCATCACCGCCCTGCGCTCCATCCTGAGCTGGCAGGAAAACCTCATCCACCCCGACGCCTTTATGAATTCCGTGAAGGAAAGCCTGGCCGACCGGGAACTCATCTACGTCTTCACCCCGGCCGGCGATCCCCGGGAACTGCCGGCCGGGTCCTGCCCGGTGGATTTCGCCTACACCATCCACACCGAGGTGGGCCACAACTGCGTCGGGGCCAAGGTAAACGGCGCCTCGGTCCCCTTGAGACACAAGCTCGAAAGCGGCGACACCGTGGAAATAGTCAACAGCCCGGAGGCCGTCCCGTCCCGGGACTGGCTGACCTTCGTGGTCAGCCCCCGGGCCAAGGCCAGGATAAGACAGTGGTTCGCCCAGGAGGAAAAGGCCCAGGCGGTGCATTTCGGCCACGACCTCCTGGAAAAGGAAATGCGCCGGGCCGGCCTGGCCAAATCCCGGCTGGCCAACCCGGAAGTCATGAAAAGCCTGGGCGTAAGCGACCTCGACGAGATAAACGCCGCCGTGGCCTTCGGCCGCTTCCAGGTGGGCAAGATCCTCCAGCTCCTGGACCCGGAAAAATTCAAAACCCCGCCCCCGGAAACGCCGCCCCAGGGGCCGCCCCCGGAAGGGGCCGACCTCTCCGGCGTGGTCATGGTCTCCGGCATAAGCGACGTCTTCATGCGGCTGGCCAAGTGCTGTTCCCCCCTCCCGGGCGAGCCTATAATCGGCTATATCACCCAGGGGCTCGGCGTCTCCATCCACTCGACCGCCTGCTCCACCCTGGCCGGCCTGGACCATGACCGCCTGGTCAAAGTCAACTGGAACGCCCGCCCGGAACACCTCTTTGAAGTCCACCTCCAGGTGCGGGGCCTCTCCCGCCCCGGCCTGTTCGCGGAAGTCACGGCCATCGTCAGCCAGAAGTCGGAAAACACCCAGGAAGCCCACCTGAACAACGACGGCGCCGAATCTTCCATGCGCTTCCGCCTCTCCGTCCGCAGCCATGACCAGTTCACCGAACTTTTGCGGGCGGTCAAGCAACTGCCCTCAATAAAACAGGCCGAACGATTCCTGCCCGCCTGAGACATGTTTTCAGGCGGCCCGGAAACTCAAATGAATAAAAAAAACGATTCCCGCCCGCCCGAGACCGACCACCGGCCCAACCTCCCCGACCTCACCCCCCCGGAATTGGCCGAACTCTGCGCCCGGTGGGGCGAAAAACCCTGGCGGGGGAGGCAGCTGGCGGTCTGGCTTTTCCGCCGCGGAGCGGAGGATTGGGACCAGATGACCGACCTGGCCAAAAACTTCCGCCTGAAACTGGCCGAGGGGGCCCGGCTGGCCTGGCCCAGGCTGGAGGCCTCGGCCGAGGATCAGGAAGCCCTGAAGCTCCTGTGGCGGCTTTCCGACGGCCTGCGGGTGGAAAGCGTCCTCATTCGCGAGCGAAACCACCTGACCCTGTGCCTGTCGTCCCAAGTGGGTTGCGCCCTGGGCTGCCTCTTCTGCCGCACCGGGACCCTGGGCTTCACCCGAAACCTCACGTCCGGGGAAATCCTGGGCCAGGTTCTGGGCGCCAAGCGGCTGATCCGGCCTGGAGAAAGGCTGACCAACCTGGTCTTCATGGGCATGGGTGAACCGCTGTTGAACCCGGAAGCCGTCCTGAGGAGCCTATACGTTCTGAACGCCCCGGACTTCCTGGCCCTGGGCAAGAAACGCATTTCCCTTTCCACGGTCGGCATTTTGCCGGGCTTAAAAACCCTGAGCGAGGGGCCTGACATTGGCCTCACCGTGTCCCTGGCCGCCCCGTAGGACGAGTTGCGCGACCGGCTGATGCCCATAAACCGCCGCTATCCCTTGGCGGAACTGAAAAAAGCCCTGGCGGCCTGGCCCCTGACCCGGGGTCGCCGCCTGACCATAGCCTATGTGCTTTTAAAGGGAGTGAACGACGGGCCGGAAATGGCCGTCAAATTGAACCGCTTTCTGACGGGCCTTAAGGTCAAGATCAACCTTATACCCTTCAACTCCTGGCCCGGCGCGCCCTTTGAGACCCCCGGCCCGGCGGCGGTGGCCGAGTTCCAGGCCGCCCTGCTCCAAAAAGGCCACACCGCGCCGGTGCGCTGGTCCAAGGGCGGGGGGCTCTCCGCCGCCTGCGGCCAACTGGCCGCCCAAGGCCCTGGAGACGAAACCTGAAAATAGGCCCCGGCTTTAGCCTTCGGCGACTGGTGCGGCTGACTCCGTCATTCCGGCGCACGCCATTATCCATTCTGAATCAATCGCCAGGAACCTGATCTGATTAGTCTGGAATATAGAAGGCCATCACGAAGCTTGGCGATTCTTCAAATATTCCTCAAGCCATTTATCGGGATTCTCAAGCCCTTTTTCCATAGCGGTTATTATAGTCGCCGAGGGGACTCTCATCCCCCGGGCCAGGGCGATGAGCGTTTCTACCCGAATGCCGGATTTCCCGGTTTCAAAACGGCGAAGCCAGGAGTTGTCCACCTCGGCATCCCTGGCTAAGGCATAGCGGCTCATGCCGAGGCTCTCGCGCAAAGATTGTATTATCAGTCCCATAACACGCTTACTTTTTTTATAGCCCATGCAATAATTATGCATGGATTTTAGTCTTGCATAAGGGACTAAAGTCCTATAGTATGCGTCTGATTCTCTGCGAAATCAGCTTGCCGGCGCCGCGTTTTTCAAGCACTTTAAAACGCGGCGCCAGGGCGGACCTACCACAGGAGGGCCATAGCCGGCCAAGGCTGAATTTTCTTAAGCGATATAAGGTTGATGGAATATCAAACTTATTTCGCGGCCATAACGCCAGGTCATGAGTCAAGAAAGCAACGCCCCATCAAGGAGCGACTTATGCGGAAAAAAATCGGCTTGATAACCTACCATTACCCCCATTTGAAGACAGAGCAGGTCATACAGCGTCTATTAACAAAAAAATATGTCTTTAAAATTTTCGCCTTGCCATTTATACCGCGTCCATTGCGAAAAAAACCCGTATTATTCAGTCACCGGCCTAATCAGATAGAGGCCGTGGCCCCGGAGGTCATGGCTGACAAACATAAAATACCATACCGGATTTGCGCCGGGGATAAGGATATTGATGATTCCTGCGACTTGTATCTACTTCTGGGGGGCGGGCTGATTTCGCCGGAAGGTCTTAAAGGGAAAAAAATAATAAACGCCCACCCGGGCATAATTCCGGCCTGCCGGGGTCTGGACGCCTTTAAATGGGCCATTCACGACTTGAAGCCCCTGGGAGTGACTTTACATTATATAGACGAAAACATTGATGCCGGAGCGATAATAACTGTGATACCCACCAACGTCTATGTGACGGACAGCCTGACAACCCTGGCCAGGCGGCATTATGAAAACGAAATAGATTGCCTGGCCAATTTCCAGGAACATCTGAATCATCCAGGCAATCCATATCCAAAGCTGGAAATGTCCGAAAGTAAAAGGCGGATGCCCTTGGCCCAGGAAACCGCCCTGGCCCGGATGTTTGAAAATTATACTATGAGATACGGAAAAAGGCCAAGGCGCGGCCAAAACCCGGGAGACGAAACCTGAAACTCAGATGGTCTTGGCCGCGGTGGTGGCCGCCAGGGTGGCCGCGGGCCGGGCCTCCTGGTTCTGGCGGACGGCCTCGGCGTCATTGCAGACCGCCTGCCAGGCCTCTATGAGACTGGACATCATCTCGGCCACGTCTTCCAGGGGCTGAGGGTCGCGGCCGACCTTGGCCCGGATCAGGTGGTCTATCCAAAACTGGTAGATCCTCTT
>JAITUX010000087.1 GCA_031286085.1 Candidatus Adiutrix sp.
CAGCAAGGCGGACGCGGATTCATCCAGGAAGCCGCGGGCCATGATTTCCAAGACCAGTTCCAGGGCCCGCTTTTCCAGGGCCGAATCAAAGCGCCTTTCAACCAGGTCCGGCCAGACCGGTGATTCCTCCGGGAGGTTCCAGAGTGTGAAAAATTCGCGTTTCACCTCGGCCAGGGCCCGGTTTTCCGGGGACTTGCGGGGGGCCAGGACTTCCCGGGCCCGCTGGAATATTTGGCCGGCCTGTTTCACCAGGTGGCCGGCCAGGAGGTTGTCCAGCAGAAAAACCGGGGGCGCCTGGCTTTCGACTTCCAGCCTTTTACGTTCCATGGCCGCCAAATCCAGGTACTGGAAACTGTGGTCGGCCCGGATGGTATGGTCGGCCACCTGGCCGACATGATAATCGACGGGCGAAGGGTAGGCCAGGAAGACGACCAGGAGGGTAAGCAGGGCCCACAGGCCGGCCTGGCTCCCCAGGCCCTTGGTCTCCAGCCTGTCCAGCCCGAAAAACGAGATGCGCCCGGGCTGGGGAAGGAAGGGCGGGCCGGAAGGACGGACGGCGGACCTGGCTTTTTCAGCCAGTTGCTGGCTGTTCATGTTCTGGCTCTCCGGTCATAGGCCTCAATGATGCTCCGCACCAGCCGGTGGCGGATGACGTCGGCCGAGGTGAAACGGCAGACGGCGACGCCCTCGATATCCTCAAGCAGCCCGGCCGCCTCATTGAGGCCGGCCGCCTCCCCTCCGGGCAGATCGCTCTGGCTGGGGTCGCCGGTGACCACCGCCCGGGCGCCGGGGCCCAGCCGGGTCAGGAACATCTTCATCTGCTCCCGGGTGGCGTTCTGGGCCTCATCCAAAATGACAAAGGCGCCCGTCAAGGTCCGGCCGCGCATGAAGGCCAGGGGCGCGACCTCTATTATACGCCTTTCCGCCAGTTTTAGGTATTTTTCATAGGACAGCAAATCGTCCAGAGCGTCGTGGATGGGCCGCAGGTAGGGATTGATTTTCTCCGCCAGGTCGCCCGGCAAAAACCCGAGTTTTTCCCCGGCTTCCACGGCCGGACGGGTTATTATGATCCGCGAGACTTTCTCCTCGGCCAGGTTGGCCACCGCCGCGGCCACGGCCAGGTAGGTCTTGCCGGTGCCGGCCGGCCCCAGGCCGAAGACCAGGTCGTGCTCGGACATGGCCTCCACGTAGCGGCGCTGGGTTTCGGTCCGGGCCGTCACCCGCCGGTTGGGGATCGCCAACAGGGGCTTAAGATAATCGTCCAGTTCCGCCTCCGGATGGCGCAAGACCAGGTTGACCAGGCATTCCGCCTCCCATTCGCCCGGGCGGGCCCCTTCGGCGGCCAGGCGCCCCAAGGCGGCCAGCACCCGCCGGGCCGCCCTCTCCCGCCCCCCGTCGGCCTCCTTGAAAATCAGTTCGTGGCCCCGCGGGCCGATGGCCAGGCCCCAAAGGCGGGCCACCGTCCGGAGATTGGCTGAAGCCGGGCCGAAACTCTCCCGCAGGGCCTCCAGGTCCGCCCGGGCTTCGCCGCCGTTGTTTTTCCTGGCTTTCACCTATTTTCCAGACCTCGCAAGTCCCGCCTTTCTTTCATTACCACCGCAAATATGAAATTTCACAGGGGCGGTATGAGAAATTCCAGGAGGGCCTTCTGGACATGGAGACGGTTCTCGGCCTCGTCGAAAATGGCCGAGGCCGGGCTTTCCAGCACTTCCTCCGTCACTTCCTCGCCGGGGTGGGCCGGCAGGCAGTGCATGAAAATGGCCCGGGGGTCGGCCTGGGCCATGAGGGCCGAGTCGACGATGAAACTGCGGAAAGCCTTCTCCCGCCGGTCCAGCTCGGCCTCCTGGCCCATGCTGGCCCACACGTCGGTGTTGACGGCCAAGGCGCCCCGGACGGCCTCCGCGGGGTCATGGGTCAGGACCACGGCGGGGTTGCGGGTTCTGGCTTTGGCCAGGCCCCGGGGGTCGGGCTCAAAGCCTTCCGGGCAGGCCAATTTCAGGGCGAAGCCAAAACAGCCCGCCGCCTCAATCCAGGAATTGGCCATGTTGTGCCCGTCGCCGACCCAGGCCACCTTGAGGCTTTCCAGCGGGAGGCCGGGGAACCTCTCCAGGGCGGTGAATATGTCGGTCATAACCTGGCAGGGGTGGCCCTCGTCGGTCAGGGCGTTGACTATGGGGATGGAGCCGCGGCTGGCCAGTTCGACCAGGAGGTCCTGGGAATAGGTGCGGATGACCAGGGCGGCCAGGTAACGGGACAGCACCCGGGCCGTATGGGAAACCGGCTCCCCCCGGGACATCTGGGTCTGGCCCTCGCTCAGCACCACGGCCCGGCCGCCCAGTTCGTTGATGCCGCATTCGAAGCTGACCCGGGTGCGGGTGGAATGCTTGTTGAAGATCATGCCCACCGCGCGGCCCTCCAAATGCCGGTGGAGGTAGCGGCCCGCGGCCCGCTCGGCCTTGAGGAAGGCGGCCCGCTTGAAGACTAAGAGCAATTCCTCCCGGCTCAGATCCTCAAAAGTCAAGAAATGCCTGGTCATGTTTTTCTCCTGTCCGGGGCCCTAAGCCCGGTAAGGGAAGCCGGGGCTTCCTGAAATCGTGGTCAGGGGGCCGGCGGGAAGGCCGCCAGGACCTCGCTCAAGGCCGGCAGCAAAATATCTATTTCGGCCTCGGTCACTATGAGCGGCGGGACGAAGCGGAGCACCCGGGGGGCGGCGGCATTGATGATGAACCCCCGCCCGTGCATGGCCTCGACCACCGGGCCGGCCGGGATGTTCAGTTCCAGGCCCAGGATGAGGCCCTGGCCCCGGGCTTCCCTGACCTGGGCGGGCCGTTCCCCGGCCAGCCGCTCAAGGCCGTCCTTGAAATACCGGCCCACCCGCTCCACGGCCTCAAGAAATTCCGGTTGCAGAATGGTTTCGACCATGACCAGGCCCGCGCTCATGACCAGGGGCGCGCCGCCCACGGTGGTGGAGTGGCTGCCCGGGGTGAAATGGGCGGCCACCTCTTCCCGGGCCAGCATGGCCCCGCTGGGCACCCCGCCGCCCAGGGCCTTGGCCAGGGTCAGGATATGGGGCTTGAAATCATAGTGCTGAAAGGCGAAAGGCCGGCCGGTGCGGCCCAGGCCGGTCTGAACCTCGTCCAGGATCAGGAGAACGTCCCGCTCCTCGCAGAGCCGGGCCACCCGGGGCAGATAGTCCGGCGGCGGCATGACCACCCCGCCTTCACCCTGGATGGGCTCCAGCATCACGGCGCAGGTCCCGGGCGTCACCGCCCCGGCCAGGGCCTCGAAATCGCCGAAGGGCACATGGACGAAACCCGGGACCAAAGGCTCAAAGCCCACCTTGACCTTGTCCTGCCCGGTGGCGCTGATGGTCCCTAAAGTCCGGCCGTGAAAGGAGCCCAGGGCGGTGACGAAACCGTGGCGGCCCGGGCCGTAGCGGTCAAAGGAGTATTTGCGGGCCAGCTTCAGGGCCGCCTCGTTGGCCTCGGCCCCGGAGTTGCCGAAAAAGACCCGCTCCAGGCCCGAACTTTCGGCCAGCCTGGCCGCCAGCCGGACCATGGGCTCATTGTAGAAGTAGTTGGAGACGTGAATGAGCCGGTCGGCCTGCCCGGACAGGGCCCGGGTCATGGCCTCGGGGGCGTGGCCCAAGGCGCAGACGGCGATGCCGCCCAGGAAATCAAGGTATTCGCGGCCGTCCGCGTCCCACAGTTTGAGGCCCCTGCCCCGCACGAAGGCCAGGTCATAGCGGCCCACGTTGCGCATCAGGTGCTTTTGGGCCAGGTCTATTATCTCCCGGTTGGACATCTTCTTCCCTTCAGGTCAAAACGGTCTGAATAACCAGAATCAAATCTCTATTATCCAGCCGGCCGACGCCAGGAGGCCCGCAAAGTAGAGCCAAACTATGAAAGGCCCGGCTTGGCCGGCCTTTCATAGTTTGATGCTCTACGGCAGAATGGCCGTGCCGCAGCCCTGGTCGGTGAAAAGCTCCAGGAGCAGGGCGTGGGGCCGCCGGCCGTCAACGATATACACCCCCCGGCAGCCGGCGGCCAGGGCGTCGGCCACGCCGTCCAGCTTGGGGATCATGCCCCCGGAGACGGTCCCCTCGCGCCTGAGCTTTTCGATCTCCGCGATGGACAGGCGCTCCAGGAGCCGCCCGTCCCTGTCCAGAACCCCTTCCACATCGGTCAGGAGGATGAGCTTTTCGGCCTTGAGGGCCCCGGCCAGGGCTCCGGCCACCGAATCGGCGTTGACGTTCAAGGTTTCGCCCTCCGGGCCGAAACCCACCGGGGCGATGACCGGTATGACTGAACTGGCGGTCAGGTGGTCCAGAAACTCGGTGTTGACCCGGACCGGCTCGCCCACCAGGCCGATATCCACGGATTCCGGCCCGCCCCCCGGCTCATCCCGGGCCAGGCGTTTGCGCCGGGCCTCGATGAGGCGGGCGTCCTTGCCGGAAAGGCCCACGGCCAGGCCGCCGATCCGGTTGATGCGGCCCACTATTTCCTGGCCGACCTGGCCGGAAAGCACCATCTCCACCACGTCCATGGTGGCTTCGTCGGTGAAGCGCAGTCCATTGACGAAACGGCTGCGGATGTTCAGACGCTCCAGCAGATCGTTGATCTGGGGGCCGCCGCCGTGCACCACCACCGGCTTGAAGCCGACGTATTTCAAAAGGGTCACGTCCTCGGCGAAGCTTTGCTTCAGGGCTTCGTCCACCATGGCGTGGCCGCCGTATTTTATGACTATGACCGCGCCCTGGAAGCGGCGTATGTAGGGCAGGGCTTCAATCAGCACCGAGGCTTTATGGGTCATGCTCTCAAACCTTGACAGCCGTGACAGGATTAGAGGGCCGGGCTTAAATCGGCCGAGGCTTGGGGGCCAAATATCAAACCTTAGGCCGTCACAGGATGTAACGGGTCAAATCCGTGTCGTCCACCAGGTCCCGCAGGCGGGCCTGGACATAGTCCTGGGTCACGGAAATCTTGGCGGGCTTAATGTCCGGGGCCTCGAAGGAGACTTCATCCAGGAGTTTCTCCATGATGGTGGACAGGCGCCGGGCGCCGATGTTCTCGTTTTTTTCATTTACCAGGCAGGCCAGTTCGGCCAGGGCCGCCACGGCCTCCGGCGAAAAATCCAGCTCCACCTCCTCGGTGGCCAGAAGGGCCTGGTATTGACGGGTCAGGGCGTTTTCCGGCTCGGTCAGGATGCGCACGAAATCGTCCTTGGTCAGGGGCGACAGTTCCACCCGGATGGGGAAGCGGCCCTGCAGCTCGGGTATGAGGTCGCTGGGCTTGGCCACATGAAAGGCCCCGGCGGCGATGAAGAGGATGTGGTCGGTCTTCACCGGGCCGTATTTGGTGGGCACGGTCGAGCCCTCCACCAGGGGCAGAAGGTCGCGCTGCACCCCTTCCCGGCTCACGTCCGGCCCGGAGCGGCTTTCCCGGCCGGCCACCTTGTCCAGTTCGTCGATGAAGACCAGGCCGTGCTGTTCCACCCGGGCCTTGGCCTCGGCCGTGACCTTGTCCATGTCCACCAGGCGGGCGGCCTCCTCGGCCGCCAGGACGCTCCAGGCCTCCTTGACCTTCAGCCGGCGCAGTTGAGGTTTCTTGGGGAAGAACTGGCTCATGGCCTCGCTGAGACTCTTTTCCATGTCCTCCAGGCCCATGCCGGTGAAGATGCGGGCCACCGGCATGGGGCCGCCCTCCCGGCTTTCCAGCTCCACCTCCCGGTCGTCCAGGCGGCCCGCGTGGAGAAGGTCCCTGAGCTTCTCCCGGGTGGCTTCCGGCTTCTCCGCCCCGGCCGGCGGCGCGGCGCGCCCGCCGGGCAGAAGGAGGTCCAAAAGCCTTTCCTCGGCCGCCTCGCCGGCCTTCTGGCTCAGGGCCTCCTTCTCTTCCGCCTGGACCAGGTTCACGGCCAGGTCCATGAGTTCCCGGATCATGGATTCCACGTCCCGGCCCACATAGCCCACCTCGGTATATTTGGAGGCCTCGACCTTTATGAAGGGCGAACGGGTCATCCGGGCCAGGCGGCGGGCTATCTCGGTTTTGCCGACCCCGGTGGGGCCGATCATGATTATGTTCTTGGGCGAGATCTCGTCCCGCATGGGGGCCGCGGCCATCAGGCGCCGCCAGCGGTTGCGCAGGGCGATGGCCACGGCCCTCTTGGCCGCGTCCTGGCCGATTATGTAACGGTCCAGTTCGGCCACGATGCGCCGCGGGGTCAATTCCGCGTTCTGGACGGTGAAGTCGGTCATGCCAGGGTTTCCAGGGTCACGTTCCGGTTGGTGTAGATGCAGAGGCCGGCGGCCACGTCCATGGCCTCGGAGGCTATTTCGGCCGCGGACATTTGCGGAGCCTTGCGGATCAAGGCCCGGGCCGCGGCCAGGGCGTAAGGGCCGCCGGAGCCGATGGCCAGGAGGCCGTCGTCCGGTTCAATGACGTCGCCGGCCCCGGACAACAGGAGGCTGGACTGGCTGTCCACGGCCATGAGCATGGCCTCCAGCCGCCGGAGGCTGCGGTCGGTGCGCCAGTCCTTGGCCAGCTCCACCGCCGCGCGCAAAAGCTGGCCGTTGAACTGGGACAGCTTGTCTTCAAAGCGCTCGAAGATGGTGAAGGCGTCGGCCGTGGCGCCGGCGAAGCCGCAGATGATGCGGTCGTGGTGGAGGCGGCGGACCTTGCGGGCCGAATCCTTGATCACCGTGGAGCCCAAGGTGACCTGGCCGTCGCCGCAGACGGCCACCTGCCCCCGGTGGCGGACGGAAATTATGGTGGTGGCTTCAAAACGGGGCGAAGCTCTCATGGCCATACCTTTCAGCCGACCAGCGCCAAGCGGCCCAGGACCGCCAGGCCCGCCAGGGTTAAAACGACGGCCAGGGGGTCCACCCCGCCCTTCCATTTCAGCCAGGCCAGGGCCCGGCCCGGTTCACGGGGGAAAAGCCGCATGGCCTGTTCCAGGCGGCGGTCCACCGCCTTCCAGTAAAGCCAGCGCCCGGTTACGGCCAAAAACAGGCTGAAGCCGATACTTATGAGCATGACCAGGCCATCCCCGCCCTCGACCGGGCCCGCTTCTCCCAGGAACATGATGACCAGCCCGGCCAGCCCGGCCAAGAGGGCCTCAAGATACATGCGCCGATAGACGAACCAGAACAGGCCGAACAGGAGCGGGGGCCAGATGAAGGTGGGCCGGAAACCACCGGCCTCGTCAAAGAGCCTGAAGCTCTCCTCGAAGAGCGGGTAGCGGCGGCCCACGACGGCCGCCCGGGCTTCGCCCAGGGTGGTCGCCGGAGGCAGGGGGGCGGATTCCGCGGCGCCCGGCCGGTCACTTGGGTTCGTCATGCCCTCTATCCCTGGCCCGGGGGTGGGCCGCCCGGTAAACCCGCCGCAGCCTTTCCAGGTCCAGATGGGTGTAGCGCTGGGTGGCGGCCAGGGAGGCGTGGCCCAGCATTTCGCCGATGGCCTTCAAATCGGCCCCGGCCGACAGCATATGGGTGGCGAAGCTGTGACGCAGGCTGTGGGGGCTGAAGGCCCCGTCAAGGCCGGCCCGGGCCAGGCGGGCGGCCAGCACCCGGCGGACTTCGCGGTCCCCGAGGCGGCGGCCCCGGCGGCCCAGGAAGAGGGCCCGGGCCGCCTCCGGCCCGGCCAGAAGCCCCCGGACAGCCAGGTAGGCCGCCACGGCCTCGGCCGCCGGCCGCCCGAAGGGGGCCAGGCGGTCCTTGGCGCCCTTGCCCCGCCGCACCCGGGCCACGAGCCGGGTCATATCCAGGTCGTCCAAATCCAGGCCCACCAGTTCCCCCACCCGGAGCCCGGCCGAATAGGCCAGTTCCAACAGGGCCTGGTCACGCCGGGCCAGGGGGCCGGCCGCCTCGCCCGCGCTCTCCGGGCTCAACAGGTTTTCCATTTCCAGTTCGGTCAGGAAGAGGGGCTGCCGGGCCGTGGTCCTGGGGCTGGCCACCTGGGCGGCCGGATTGTATTCCCCGCCTTCCCCATCCTTGAGCCGCCAGCGGTAGAAGGCCCGGAGCCCGGCCAGGGCCCGGCCCAGGGAGGTGTTCGCCAGCCCCCGGCCCTTGAGTTCAAAAACGAAGGCCCGGATCTCGGCCTTGCCGGCCGCGGCCAAATCCCCCCCCCGGCCGGCCAGGAACTCGGCGAAGGCCCGGACCTCCCGCCCGTAGGCCTTGACGGTCCTGGGTGAACGGCCCCGGATCCCGGCCAGGTAGGCTTCAAACCGCTCGATCAGAACGTCCACGGCCTTAAGCGCCCCGCCTTAGGCGGTTTCCGGGTTTTCGGCCGCGTTGGCCATGACCGGATGGCGGTGGGAGTAGAGGCGGTCGTCCAGCACCAGTTGACGGGCCAGGCGGCGGACGGGATTGACCGCCACCGGGCCCAGGAGGTTGGCCGTCAGGCCCGTGGGGTTTCCGGCCGGGATGGTGACGATGACGAAGAGGGACAATTCGCCGGCCACATCGGCCTCCAGTTCCCGGGCCACGTCCGGGGAAATGGCGGGGGCGTAGTCGGGCTTGAATATCAAGGGGTTGATCATGATCAGGGCCAGGTCCGGGTCATCGACACACTGCAGCCAGTAAAAGGGGCTTTCGTCCTGGTAACGGATGATGACGTAGTTTTCCAGGCCGCCGAGACCGATGAGCCCGCCCAGCACCCGGACCACGGAATCCTCCGAAAACTCCATTTCCCCGAACCGCTTGGTGTTTATCTTGATCATGTCGTCCTATCGTGGCGATCCGCCTTCAGGTCCTGGTCAAAAGGCCGGCCAGAACCTCCAGGTCGCTCAGGGAAACCTCCGTGGACCGGCGGTTCTGTTCCTGGATGCGTTGAAAGACTTCTTCGCGGTGAACGGCCAGGGCGGCCGGGGCGGTGATGCCCAGCCGGACCTGCCGGCCCTTGACCTCCACCACCCGAACCTTGACCTCGTCGCCGATGGCCACGGTCTCGCCTATTTTACGGGTCAGGATCAGCAAGCCGCACCTGATGGATTTCCAAATTCCGGTAAGGCCCCGAATGCGCCGGGGGATATAATACACCAGATCAGGGGCCGACACAACAAACGGTTAAGCGGCTCATTCCGAAACCG
>JAITUX010000106.1 GCA_031286085.1 Candidatus Adiutrix sp.
TGGGAGAGGAATCAATATCCATTTCCTATCCTGGCTTCATGGCCGACCTGGCCCGGCTGTCGGTCTGATTATGAGCCGGGGGCTTAAGACCATACTCCGGGCCGAAGGCCGCCGCTGCCTCATTGAAACCGTGGCCCGCGGCCTGGCCGGGCGGCTTCGACGCCTGACCCGGGGCCGGCGGGGGCTCTTGTTGCTGGATCGCGCCTTCCGGGCCGAAACCGAAGACTGGCGGGACGCCCTGCCCGGGTTCAGCCTGGCCTTCACCGCCCGCAGGGGCGAGGCGGCCAAAAACTGGGGCGAGGCCCGCCGGCTCTTGACCCGAATGGCCGAGGCCGGCCTGGCCCGGGACGACTGGCTGGTGGTGCGGGGCGGCGGCAGCCTAAGCGACCTGGGCGCCTTCTGCGCCGGCCTCTACCGGCGCGGTCTTAGGCTCATCCTGGTCACCACCACCCTCCTGGGCGCGGTGGACGCGGCCGTGGGCGGGAAGACGGCCCTTAATTTCGGCGGCGCCAAAAACCAGGTCGGGCACTTCTACCTGCCCGAACGCGTCCTGGTGGACCTGGCCGCCTTCCGCAGCCTGCCCCGGGCCCGCCTGGCCGAAGGCCTGGCCGAGGCCTACAAGACCGGGCTCTTGTTCGACCGGAATTTGGCCGACCTGGTGGACCGGCGCTCCGCGGAACTCCTGGCCGGGGACCAGGACCTTCTGGCCGAGACGGCCCGGCGTTCCTTCCAGGCCAAGGCGGCCTTGGTGGCCCGGGACTTCCGGGAAGAAAAGGGGCTCCGGGAGGTTTTGAACCTGGGACACACTTACGGCCATGTGGCGGAAGCCCACGCCGGCCTCAATCACGGCCGGGCCGTGGCCCTGGGGCTGTCCGTGGCGGCGGAACTGTCGCGCGGCCGGGCCGGGCTGCCGGCCTCGGAGGCGGCGAGGATCCAAGCCGTCAGCGGGCGCCTGGGCGGGCCCTGGCCCCCCCCGGTCCCGGAGGCCGCGGCCCGCCGGCTGCTCCAGGCGGACAAGAAAATCCGGGGCGGGCGTCTGCGTTTCGTGGCCCTGGCCGAAGTGGAGCGGCCGGTCATAATGGAAGTTTCGGCCGACGAAATCTTGAACGCGGCGGCCGCGGCGCTGGGGTGAACCATGTCCAACCTCTTCGGCCGTAATTTCAGGGTCATGACCTTCGGGGAATCCCACGGCCCGGCCCTGGGAGTGGTCATCGACGGCCTGCCGGCCGGGCTGCGCCTGCCCCTGGAACTTATCCAGGCCGACCTGGACCGCCGCCGTCCCGGCCTTTCCCCCTACGTCAGCCCCCGGCAGGAGCCGGACGAAGCGGAGATCCTGAGCGGCCTGGCCGCCGAGGGCCGCACCAACGGCGCGCCCCTGGCCCTCCTGATCCGCAACCGCGACGCCCGGGGGCGCGATTACGAGACCCGCAAATTCCGGCCCGGGCACAGCGACTGGCCCTATTTCATCAAGTACGGGCTAAGGCCCCAGCCCGGCGGCGGCCGTTCCAGCGGCCGGGAGACCGTGGCCCGGGTGGCGGCCGGGGCCGTGGCCCGCATAATGCTGTCACCCCTGGGGCTCCGGGCCCGGGCCTACGCCGTGGCCGTGGGCCGGGTCAAGGCGGAAAGCCCGGACCCCGACTTCGCCGAGACCGACCCCTTGCGCTTCGCCGACCGGGACTTGGCCCCCAGGGCCCACCAGGAAGTGGAGACGGCCATGAGCGAAGGCGATTCCGTGGGCGCGGTGGTGGAAGTGCGGGTGACGGGCGTTCCGGCCGGCTGGGGGGAACCGGTCTTCGGCAAGCTGGAGGCCGCCCTGGGCGGAGCCTTCTTTTCCATCGGCGCGGTGCGGGCCGTGGAATTCGGCGAGGGCCTGGCCATGTCGGCCCAGCGGGGCTCCGAGGCCAACGACCCCTTGGGGCCCGAAGGCCCCATCACCAACCGCCACGGCGGCATCATGGGCGGCCTGTCCACGGGCCTGCCCATCGTGGCCCGGCTCCATGTCCGGCCCACCCCCTCCATCGCCCGGGAACAGCGCAGCGTCACGGTGGACGGCCAGCCCACCACCATCTCGACCTCCGGCCGCCACGACCCCTGCCTGGCCCCGCGCCTGGCCCCGGTGGCCGAAGCCATGGCCCTGATCACCCTGGCCGATTTCCACCTGGAACCCAACCGCCACTATGTGGCCATCAACCAGTCGGTCGAAGCCTGAAAAGGGACGCCCATGAAAATCCTGGTCATCAACGGCCCCAACCTCAACCTTTTAGGGACCAGGGAGCCGGAATTATACGGTTCCCTCACCCTTGACGCCCTGAACCGCCGCCTCCGCCGGCTGGCCGGGGACCTGGGCCTGGAAACGGACTTCCTCCAATCCAACCACGAAGGGGAACTGGTGGAGGCCGTGCAGAGCCTGCGCCGGGGGGCCGACGGGGCCATTTTAAACGCCGGGGGCTACACCCACACCTCGGTGGCCCTGAGGGACGCCGTCCTGGCCGCGGACCGGCCCGTGGTGGAGGTCCACCTGACCAACCCGGCCGCCCGGGAGGAATTCCGCCGGGTCTCCCTTCTGGCCGGCGCGGCCCGGGGTTCCATAGCCGGCTTCGGCCCCCTTTCCTACGAACTGGCCCTGTGGTGGTTCCACCGGCACAGGGCCTACAGCGATCAAGCGGACCCCAATTGACCGCCGACCGCATCATCGTCCGGGGCGCCCGGGAACACAACCTCAAGAGCATCGACGTGGACATCCCCCGCGACGCCCTGACCGTCATCACGGGCCTGTCGGGCTCGGGCAAGTCCTCCCTGGCCTTCGACACCCTCTACGCCGAAGGCCAGCGCCGCTACGTGGAATCGCTTTCCGCCTACGCCCGCCAATTCCTGGAGCGCATGGACAAGCCGAACGTGGACCTCATCGAAGGCCTCTCCCCGGCCATCAGCATCGAGCAGAAAACCACCAGCAAGAACCCCCGGTCCACCGTGGGCACGGTCACGGAAATACACGACTATTTGCGCCTCTTGTACGCCCGGGTGGGGGAACCCCACTGCCACAAGTGCGGACGTCCCATAAAGGCCCAGACCGTGGTGGAGATTGTGGACCGGCTGCTGGCCCTGCCTTCGGCCACGAAGATGATTCTCCTGGCCCCCGTGGTGGGGGCCAGGAAGGGCGAACACGCCAAGGTCTTCGAGCGGCTCCGCAAAAACGGCTTTGTCCGGGTGCGGGTGGGCGGGGTCATCCATGACCTGGGCGGGGAAATATACCTGGACAAGAAGAAGAAGCACGATATCGAAGTGGTGGTGGACCGCCTGGTTATGAAGGAGGGGCTGGCCAAGCGCCTGACCGACTCGGTGGAACTGGCCTTGAAGACCTCCGAGGGCGTCCTGGTGGTGGACTTGCCGGACCGGAAGGAGGAACTGTTCTTTTCCGAACGGTTCGCCTGCGACCACTGCGGCCTGTCCTTCCCGCCCCTCTCGCCCCAGCTCTTTTCCTTCAACAGCCCCCAGGGGGCCTGCCCCCAGTGCGACGGCCTGGGGGCCAACATCTTCTTCGACCCCGACCTGGTGGTGCCCAACCCATCCCTGTCCCTCCGGGAGGGGGCCGTGGCCCCCTGGTCCAAAAGCCTGGGCGGCTATTACCACAGCCAGCTCCAGGCCCTGGCCGAGTTCTACAAGTTCGACTTCTACCAGCCCTTCGACGAACTGCCGGAAAGAATCCAGAAGATCGTCCTCTACGGCAGCGGCCGGGAGCAGGTGAATTTTTACTTTGAAAAGGAAAACCGCCGCCACTTCTACCGGCGGGCCTTCGAGGGGGTCCTGCCCAACCTGGAACGCCGCCACCGCGAAACCGATTCCCAGGCCATCCGGGACGAACTGGAACAGTATATGAGCCACCGGCCCTGCCCGGCCTGCCGGGGCGGCCGCCTGCGGCCGGAAGCCCTGGCCGTGCGGGTGGCGGGGCGGAGCTTGAACGAAATCGCCGACCTGCCCGTGGCCGAGGCCCTGGACTTCTTCAAAAATATGCGCCTGGCCCGCAAGGAGGCCGAGATAGGCCAGAGGGTCATCAAGGAGATAGTGGAGCGCCTGTCCTTTCTGGCCGACGTCGGCCTGGGCTACCTGTGCCTAAGCCGGGCCTCGGCCTCCCTTTCCGGGGGCGAGAGCCAGCGCATACGCCTGGCCACCCAAATCGGCTCGCGCCTGGTGGGGGTCATGTATATCCTGGACGAACCCTCCATCGGCCTTCACCAGAGGGACAACGAAAAGCTCCTGGCCACGCTGAAGAAGATGCGCGACCTGGGCAACACCGTGCTGGTGGTGGAACACGACGCCGAAACCATCCTGGCCGCCGACCATGTGCTGGACCTGGGCCCGGGGGCCGGGGAAGGCGGCGGCCGGCTCATCTTCTCCGGCCCGCCGAAGGAACTTCTGCGGGCCGAACAGTCCCTCACAGGGCTCTACCTTTCCGGCCGCCGCGCCATTGAAACCCCGGCCAGCCGCCGCCGGCCAGCCGCCGGCTTCCTGGAAGTCCGGGGGGCCAGAAGCCACAACCTCAAGAACGTGACCGCCAGGTTCCCCCTCGGCCTCTTCACCTGCGTCACCGGGGTTTCGGGCAGCGGTAAATCGACCCTGGTCCTGGAGACCCTCTACAAGGCCCTGGCCCAGAAACTCTACCGCACCCGCCAAAGAGCCGGGGAGGCCGACGGCCTGGCCGGCCTGGAACTGGTGGACAAGGTCGTGGACATCGACCAGAGCCCCATCGGCCGCACCTCGCGCTCCAACCCGGCCACCTACACCGGCCTCTTCACGCCCATCCGCGAACTGTTCTCCCGGCTCCCGGAAGCCCGGGCCCGGGGCTACGCCCCCGGCCGCTTTTCCTTCAACATCAAGGGCGGCCGCTGCGAAAAATGCGAGGGCGACGGCATCATAAAGATAGAAATGCACTTCCTGCCGGACGTCTATGTCAAGTGCGAGGCCTGCCAGGGCCGGCGCTACAACCGCGACACCCTGGAGATAAAATACCGCGACGCCTCCATCGCCGAAGTGCTCAACCTAACCGTCAGCGCGGCCGTGCGGTTCTTTGAAAACGTCCCGGCCATCCGCGAAAAACTTGTCACCTTGGAGGACGTGGGCCTGGGCTATATCCGCCTGGGCCAGCCGGCCACCACCCTGTCCGGGGGCGAGGCCCAGCGCATCAAGCTGTCCAAGGAACTCAGCCGCCGGGCCACCGGCCGCACGGTCTATATCCTGGACGAGCCCACCACGGGTCTGCACTTCGAGGATATCAAAAAGCTCCTGGAGGTTCTCCAGCGCCTGGTGGACCAGGGCAACACCGTCATCGTCATCGAACACAATCTCGACGTCATAAAGTGCGCCGACCACATCCTCGACCTGGGGCCGGAAGGCGGCGACGGCGGGGGGGAAATAATCGCCGCCGGCCCGCCCGAGGAGGTGGCCCTGGTCAAGGCCTCCCACACCGGCCGCTTCCTGGCCCGAACCCTTAAAACGCCGGCGGCGGCTCCGGGCCGGCCGGGCCGCCCCAAGCCGAACCCCCGGAAGACAGGAGGCGGCCCATGACCGAAGGCGGCCTGGACCGGCTGGCGGATTTCCTCTTTGAAGCCCTGATGCTCAAGCGCACGCCCAGGACCGGCTACCAGTTCCTGGGCCACGGGGCGGAGACGGTGGCCGAACACAGCTTCGGCACGGCCGTGCTGGCCTTCGCCCTGGTCCGGCTGAACGGCCGGGCCGACCTGGAGCGCACCCTTAAGCTGGCCCTTCTGCACGACCTGGCCGAGGCCCGCACGGGCGACCTCAACTACATGAACAAGCGCTACGTGGAGGCGGACGAAAACCGGGCCGTGGCCGACGCCGCGGCCGGCCTCCCCTTCGGCCCGGAACTTTTGGAAAACTGGCGGGAATGGCGGGCCGGGGAAACCCTGGAGGCCAGGCTGGCCGCCGACGCCGACCAACTGGACATGGTCCTGGAACTCAGGCGGCTCCACACCCTGGGCAGCGCCCAGGCCCGGGACTGGCTCCACTATGCCGGGAAACGGCTTAAAACCCCGGAAGGCCGGGCCCTCTTCGAGGAGATAATCCGGGCCGACCCGGAGAGATGGTGGTTCGAGCGCCGGGAAGACTACTGGGTGAAACGGCCGTGACCGCCTTACGGTTCAGCCTGATTACGGAACGGGAAACCCCGCACCTGCCGCGCGAGGCGGGCGCCTTCCTCTTGTGCCTCCTGACCTCGGCCTGGCTGCACCTGATCTTCTTCGCCGCCTGGGAGACCCTGGCCGGCGACGGCCCTGGCCTCTTCCGGATTGAATTGCCGGCCCCGCCGGCGCCCCTGGAAATAGAGCTGACCCTGGAGACCGTGGCCGAGGGGCCGGCCGAGCCGTCAACGGCCGGCGAGGCCGAAGAGCCGGCCGCCCCGGCCGGGGCGGAGGAGTTGAGCCGGGACCTGGAAATCGCCCGGCCGGCCGGAGCAGCCCAAGCCTCGCCGCCGGTGACGGCGGAACCCGCCTCCCCCCGCTTCAAATCCTATAACACCGCCGTCAGGGGGGCGGTGGCCGCCAAATGGCTGGTGCCGCCGGAAGCCCGAATCAATTTCCACCCCGGCCGCCTGGTGGTGAACTGCACCATAGGCCGCGACGGAAGCCTCATCCGTTTCGTGGTTGACGAAAGCACCGGCAGCGCGATCCTGGACCACGCCGGGCTTGAAGCCCTGCGGTCGGCCGCGCCCTTCCCGCCCTTCCCCCCGGAACTGGCCGCCTTCAGCCAGCTGGACCTCACCATGATATTCGACTACCAGGCCCGCTACCTGGGCCGGGGCGCCGCCGCCAGGCCCTGAAAACACCCGCTCAAACCGGACCGGGCTTTTGCCGGGCCAGTTCCCGGTAGCCGATGTCGCGGCGGTACCAGGCCCCCTCGAATTGAACGGTCCGCACCCTCTCATAGACCCTGGCCAGGGCCTTTTCCAAGGTCAGGGCCCGGGCGGTGATGCTCATGACCCGGCCGCCGGAGGTGACCACCTGCCGGGCCGCGTTCAAAGCCGTGCCCGCGTGAAAGGCCAGGGAGGCGCCGATGGGGGCGGGAACCTTCTCGGTAACGACCAGCCCGGTCCGGTATTCGCCGGGGTATCCGCCGGAAGCTATGACCACGCAGGCGCAGCTCTCTTCCCGCCATTCCACCTCCGCCTCCGCCAGGCGGCCCTCAACGCAACGGAGCAGGATATCCGCCAGGTCGGATTTCAAAAGCGGCATCAGCACCTGGGTTTCAGGATCGCCGAAACGGGCGTTGTATTCCACCACCTGGGGGCCGTCATAGGCCGAGTCCGGGTCCGGCAGGATGAGGCCGAAATATAGGCAGCCGCGAAAATCCAGGCCGTCGGCGGCCAAACCGGCCAGGGTGGGCCTGAAAATGGTCTCCTCCACCCGCGCGGCCACCTGCGGCGTATAAACGGCCACCGGACAGTAAGCGCCCATGCCGCCGGTGTTGGGGCCGGTGTCGCCTTCGCCCAGGCGCTTGTGGTCCTGCACCGCCGGCATGGGCCGTAAGGTCCGGCCGTCGGTGAAGGCCAGGACGCTCACTTCCTCGCCCTCGATGAAATCCTCTATGACCACCTCCCGCCCGGCCTCGCCGAAGCGGCCCCCTTCCAGAATGGCCCGCACCGCCCCGGCGGCTTCGGCCTTGTCCACGGCCACGATGACGCCCTTGCCCGCGGCCAGGCCCGAGGCCTTGACCACGATGGGGCCTTCGGGTTTCTCTTCCAAATAGGCCAGGGCTTCGGTCGAAGAGGAGAAAACGCGGAAGGCGGCGGTGGGGACGCCATGACGGGCCATGAAGCGCTTGGAAAAGGCCTTGGAGCTTTCCAGGCGGGCCGCTTCGGCCCCGGGGCCGAAGACCTTAAGGCCGGCCGCCGCCATCCTGTCGGCCAGGCCCGCGGCCAGGGGGTCTTCCGGGCCGATGACCACCAAATCCATGTCTTCGGCCCGGGCGCGGGCTATCAAGCCGTCCTGGTCAGTGACCGCCAGGGGAATCGTCTCAAACTCCATGCCGGCGTTGCCGGGAGCCACCTTGACCACGGCCGTCCCGGGGCTCTGGGCCAGTTTCCAGGCCAGGGCGTGTTCCCGGGCGCCCGAGCCGACCACCAGGATTTTCAACCGTTTCTCCCGAACCCCGCCGGTTTCTTCGGTCATGGCCGCTCCTTCCGCCCCGCCTCGGCCGCCCTGGTTTGAGGGCCGCTCCGGTCTTGACTTCGCAACCTAAACGGCCAAGTCCGGGGCGGGGGGCGGCCCGCTTAAGCCGGCGGCTTCGCGCAGTTCCCCGGCCTTGGCCGTCGATTCCCAGGTGAACTCCGGCTCAGTGCGGCCGAAGTGGCCGTAACTGGCCGTTTTTTCATAAATGGGCCTTTTAAGGTCGAGAAAGCGGATCATGTCGGCGGGCTTGAAGGAATAGACCCGGCACAGAGCCTTGGCGATTAGGTCGTCGTCCACCAAGCCGGTGCCGAAGCTGTTGGTCATGACCGAAACCGG
>JAITUX010000107.1 GCA_031286085.1 Candidatus Adiutrix sp.
CTCGGCGATGTTGATCTGCCGCCCGCGCTTTGGCGCGTCCTTATGCGGCTCGCCCGCCGGCCGGTTCCGGCTCTCCTCCCCGCCGGGGGCCAGGGTGACGAGATCGGGGTGGACGTCCCGGGCAATTTTCCGGCAGCTCAGGCAGAGGCCGCAAGGGCTCAAATCCCTATCCGGGTCGGCGCAGTTCAAGGCCGCGGCCAGGGCCCGGGCCAGGCTGTTCTTGCCCGCGCCCGGCAGGCCGGCGAAAAGGATGGCGTGGGGCAGGCGGCCAATCCGCAGGAGGGTCGAAAGAAGGCCGGCGGGCTTTTCCAGCCCCATAAGTCCCCAGGGCATCAGAAAAGGCGCCCGGCCTGGTCGTCGGCCGGCGGGATTTGTTTGGAGACCTCCCTATCCGCCGGGGCGGGGCGCTGGCCGGCCGGGGCCGGTTTGGGCGGGGCCGGTTTGGGCGGGGCCCAAGCCGGCGTCCGGCGGAAATGGCCGCCCAGGAGCCGGTGGTAGGCGCTCCAGCCCTCCCCGTCCGTCCCCTCGTCCAGGAAGGCGTCCACGGCTTCCAGCTTGGCGTCCAGGTTGTCCAGGTGGTGGAGGACCAGGGCCTCCAAAAGCTGGGGCCGGACCGGGGCGCCGAATTCCGGCTCCCCGTGGTGGCTCAGGAGCAGATGCTCCAGGAGGTCGATTTTTTCTCCGGGGAAGCCGGGGAGGGTCCCGGACAGGGCCCGGAGGAAGCGGGCGCCCAGCACCGCGTGGCCCTGGAGACGGCCCAGGGTGGTGTAATCCACCCGGGGCGGGGGGCTGAATTCCCAGACCTTGCCCAAGTCGTGGAGCAGGGCGCCGGCCACCAGGAGGCCGGCGCTGAGCCTTGCCCCGTAATGGCCGGCGGCCATTACGGCCAGGCGGCCCACCGAAAGGCTGTGCTCCAACAGGCCGTGGAGGTGGGCGTGGTGGAGGGTCTTGGCCGCCGGCATGATAAAGAAGCTTTCGGCCACCTCGGGGGCGGCCAGGGCGGCCTCGGTCAGGCGGCGGAAATCATCGTCCTCTATGGCCGCGGCCAGGCGGAGGAGCGCCGCCCTCATTTCGGCCTCGGGCCGGGCGGCGGCCTTTAAGTAGTCGCGCCAGTCCACCTCGGACGCGGGCAGGAGCCGGGCCTCGCGGATGACCATCTGCGGCGCGCCGCGGTAACTTTCCAGCCTGGCCCGGACCCGGACCACCGCGCCTTCAAACAGTATTTCCGCCATATCCTCGGCGTTGTCCCAGACCTTGGCCGAAAGGCGCCTGGTCCGGTCGCCCAGCTCCAGGTTCAAATAGGCCCCGCCCCGGTTGGTCCGGGCCAGGGCCTGGCTCAACACCAGGCCCTCGGCCTGGCCCTCCCAGCCGGGGGCCAAATCTTTCAAAAATTCTTTGGCCCGGGTCATGGGCTCCGCCTTTCTTTCCACGCCTCTTTCCACGCCGGCCGTAATTGTCACGCGTTGATAAGGATTAACAGAAAGAAGGCCCCGGGTCAAGACCGGCCCGGCGCGGCCAGAAGGGCGGGAGCCGGCCTCCAAAATAATTAAACGCTTGGCAGAGGGGCCTAGATGTGATAGGCTTAAAAATGGTTTTATTTTGATTATTTCAGGCAGGCCGTCATGACCAAAGACCCAAACGACCAGGCGCATCCGCCCGGCTCGCCCGGCCCTACCGGTCAGGCCGCCCCGGCCGGCTTCCGGGCCGGCATCTATCTGCAAAAGAAAAAGAGCAGCATCGGCACGGGCGGCACGGCCAAGACGACCGAATACCGCAACTTCTGGGCCACGGGGAGCGTTACGGGCGATTCCGTGATCATGTTCCTCCTGGACGAGGCCTTCAACCCCACCTCCGTCCGGGAATCCTTCAGCCTGGAGGCCCTGGTCGAGCCCACCTGGTTCTACATCGTCGAAGGCGAAAAAAGATACCAGTCCCTACTCCGGCCCCTTTTGGAGCGGATGCTGGCCGCCCCGCCCCAAGGCGCCGCGGCCGCCCCCGCTCACGCCCCGGCCGCGGTCGCGCCCGCCCCCTGGTGGGGCGCCGGCCAGACCGCCAACAGCTTGGAATCGAAGAAAACGACTAAAAAGCCGCCCCCCAAAACCACAAAAAAGGGCGGCTGGTGGGACAAGTAGCCCCAGGGCTGAGCCCTGGACCCATGCCGGCGGGCAAGGCGTCAGAGCTGAGACCGGTTGCCGAAGCCGGAAGGCCAGGGCTGAGCCCTGGACTCATGCCGGCGGGCAAGGCGTCAGAGCGGAGACCGGTTGCCGTAGCCGGGATGCCGCCGGAATTAAAAGCGTCTCCAAGGAGGATAGCCGTATGGCCGGGCCGGACCGGCAGCACCGCCACGACTTCGCGGAAACCTACACCGGGCCCCTGGCCCAAGGCCTGGACAGGGACACGGATTTGGCCACCCTCCAGGTCTATCTGCAGAAACTTTCCGACGACGACTTGATGGCCCTGCTCCTGCCCCGCCTGACCGCGGAGGAAGCGGACCATTTCCTGGATATCATCGGCCGGACCCTCCGGCGCCACCTGACCGGCGAGGAATACCACCGGCTGTTCCTGCGCGGCCTTCCCGAAGACTCCCGCCAGGCATGACCCCCCGCCCTGACGCCGGAAAACCCCGCCCTTTTCCAGTCCCTCCCGGCAGGCGCGCCTGACCCTATGCTGGCCCGGGTCCATAGCGGCGCCCTCCTGGGCATCGACGGCCTCAAGATAGAGGTCCAGGTGGACATCTCCGGGGGCCTGCCGCGTTTCGACACGGTGGGCCTCCCGGAGGGCGCGGTGCGCGAGAGCAAGGACCGGGTCAAGGCCGCCCTCAAAAACCAGGGCTATCCCTTCCCCGACGGCCGCGTCACGGTCAACCTGGCCCCGGCCGACTTCCGCAAGGAGGGGGCCGGCTTCGACCTGCCCATGGCCGTGGGCCTTTTGGCGGCCCAGGGCCTTCTGCCCCAGGCCGGCCTGGAGGGCCACCTCATAGCGGGCGAATTGGGCCTGGACGGCTCGATCCGGCCCGTCAAGGGCGCCCTGGCCCTGGCCCTGGCGGCCCGGGCCGAGGGCCTGGGGAGCCTGATCCTGCCCCGGGCCAACGCCCCGGAAGCCTCCGTGACCCCGGAGGTGGCCGTGCGCCCGGCCGACAACCTGGCCCAGGTGACGGAATTTTTGAGCGGCCGGGCCGACCTGCCCATCATGCGCCCGGCCGACGGGCGCGACTGGACGCCGGACGCGGCGGCCGACGGCCTGGATTTGGCCGAGGTGCGGGGCCAGGAGCGGGCCAAGCGGGCCCTGACCGTGGCCGCCGCCGGGGGCCATAACCTTCTCTTCATCGGCCCGCCCGGCAGCGGCAAGACCATGATGGCCCAGCGCCTGCCCTCCATCCTGCCGCCCCTGACCTTCGAGGAGGCCCTGGAAACCACCAAGATCTACAGCGCCCTGGGCCGCTCGCCCCTGGATAGGCCCCTGTTGACCGCGCGCCCCTTCCGCGCCCCCCACCACACCATAAGCGACGTGGGGCTCATCGGCGGCGGCCGCTATCCCCGGCCCGGCGAGGTCTCCCTGGCCCACAACGGGGTGCTTTTCCTGGACGAACTGCCGGAATTCAAGAAGACCGTCCTGGAAGTGCTGCGCCAGCCCCTGGAAGACGGCCGGGTGTCCATAGCCCGGGCCTCGGGCAGCCTAATCTTTCCGGCCCGCTTCATGCTGGTGGCGGCCATGAATCCCTGCCCCTGCGGCTACCTGGGCGACCCCAAGCGGGAGTGCCGCTGCCAGCCGCTCCAGATCCAAAAATACCGGGCCCACGTCTCCGGCCCCCTCCTGGACCGCCTGGACATCCACCTGGAAGCCCCGGCCGTGGAATTCAAGGATTTGGCCGGGGAGGCCCCGGCCCTGGGTTCCCCGGAGCTTAGGGCCAAGGTGGCTGCGGCCCGGGCCGTCCAGGCCCGGCGCTTCGCCGGCCGCGGCCTCTTCGTCAACGCCCAGATGACCGGGGGCCAGGTCAAGAAGTGGGCGCCCCTGGGCCCCGAGGGCCAGGCTCTCCTGAAACAGGCCATGGAACGCCTGGGCCTTTCGGCCCGGGCCTACGCCCGCATCAACAAGCTGGCCCGCACCATCGCCGACCTCGACGGGGCGGCCGACGTGGGCCCGGCCCACGTGGCCGAGGCCATAAGCTACCGCGCCCTGGATCGTGTTTTTTAGATTAGCTGACGAGTCTAAAGATTGGGTCAATGTTAAAAATATATGATATTGCGTCAAAATAAATGCTCAATGCCCTGTTTTCTGAAAGTTCGTTATAGTTAAAGCAAATAAAACGGGCCTGTTCATGGTAGAATGCCAGGATGAACGGAAAAAATCCTCACATAGTTCAATATCAGGGCTCCAAAAGAATTCTTGCTCCGCAGATTCTTAAATATATGCCGCGTCAGTTTAACCGCCTTTTTGAACCGTTTGCCGGCATGGCCGCAATAACCATAGC
>JAITUX010000111.1 GCA_031286085.1 Candidatus Adiutrix sp.
TCGGTTTCGGCCCGGAAGGCGCGATCCAGCAATAATAGCCCCCGCCGGCCCCGGGTCAGGCGCCGGAGCCGCCCGGCCAGGCCGCGGGGCACGGTTTCAATGAGGCAGCGGCGGCCTTCGGCCCGTAGTATGGTCTTAAGCTCCCGGCTCATAATCAGGCCGACAGCCGGGCCAGGTCGGCCATGAAGCCCGGATAGGAAATGGATATGGATTCCTCTCCCAGGACGGGCGTCCGGCGGCCGGCGAGGTGGCGGGCCAGGAGGAGGGTCATGGCCAGGCGGTGGTCGTGGCCCGAATCCAGGACTTCCGGCAAAGTCAGGGCGGCGGGGCCGGTGACGAACAGATCGTCGCCCGAAACCCGCGCCTGGACCCCCATGGCCCCCAGTTGGGTGTGGATGGCCGCCAGGCGGTCGGTCTCCTTGAAGCGCAGTTCCCCCAGGTTTCGGAAGACCGTGGTGCCTTCGGCGAAGGCCGCGGCCAGGGCCAGGATGGGCACTTCGTCCACCAGGGAGGGGATTTCCGTCACCTCCGTGGCCTTAAGGGGGCCTTGGTGGGCCACGGTGACCCGGCCCACGGGCTCCGGTTCCTCCTTTTCCAGGCTCAGGCTCACTTCGGCGCCCAGGCGTTCCAGCACCCGGAGAAAGCCCAGGCGGCCGGGGGACAGCAAGAGGGAGCGGGCCGTGACCCGGCCCCCGGGCTGGAGGGCCGCGGCGGTGAGAAAAAAGGCCCCGGAAGAGGGGTCGGCCGGCACCGTCGCCTCCGGGGGCATGGTCAGGCGGCCGGGATGGATAATAAGCCCGGCCGGGGTCGGGACGGCGCGGCCGCCCCAGGCGTTGACCAGTTTTTCCGTGTGGTCGCGGGTGGGCACGGGCTCGATGATGAGGGAGGGGCTGTCGGCCTTGAGGGTGGCCAGGATGATCGCGCTTTTCAATTGGGCGCTGCCGGCCCGGTTGACATATTCCAGGCCGTGCAGGGGCGCGCCCCCGGTCACGCGGAGGGGGAGCCGGCCGTCGGTGGTCTCCACGCGGGCGCCCATGCGCGCCAGGGGTTCGGCCAGGCGTTCCATGGGCCGCCGCCTGAGCTGGGCGTCGCCGTCAAAGACATAGACGCCGGGTAGGCCCGTGGCCAGGCCGGCCAGGAGCCGGGCGGTGGTGCCGGAATTGCCGCAGTCCAGTTCCACCGGCCGGCCGGGGTCGGTCTTGACCCGGCCGCCCAGGCCCGTCAAGGTCAGGCGGTCCTCCGGGCCCCGCGTCTCGCCGCCCAGGGTCCGAAACAGCCTGAGGCTGGTCTTGACGTCGTCGCCGTCGGCCAGCCCGGTGGCCGTCATTTCGCCCTCGGCCGCGATGGACATCAATATCAGCCGGTGGCTGATGGATTTGTCCCCGGGCGGGGTGAATTCGCCGCGCAGAGGCATATCAGCCGTCCGTCTCCTCAGCGTCGCCGCCGGGTCCGGCCTCGCCGGGGAAAAGCAGGGAGGCGGCCACGCCCGCGGCCAGGAGCAGGAGGACGGTCGAAAGCGAGGCCAGGGGAGGCAGGTGGAGGCCCAGGACGGCCTGGAAGAGCATTTTCAGGCCGATGAAGGCCAGAATGGCGATGATGGCCGTGTTCAGGCGGCTTAAGCGGCGGGCGGCCGCGGCCAGGACGAAGTAGAGGGACCTTAGGCCCAGGATGGCGAAAATGTTGGAAGTGTAAATCAGGAAAGGTTTTTCCGTGACGGCGATGATGGCCGGCACGCTGTCGAAGGCGAACATGACGTCGGCCACCTCCACGGTGGCCAGGCACAGAAACAGGGGCGTGACCATAAGGCGGCCGTTCCGCCGGGTGAAAAAGCGGGGCCCGTCCATGGTGTCGGACACCGGCAGCCAGCGCCGGACGGCCCGGACCGACCAATGACTGGAATAGTCCACGGTTTCCTCCTTCGGCCGCCGGCTCTCCTGCCACAGCTTGAAAGCCGACCAGAGGACGAAGAGGCCGAAGGCGGCCATGGCCCAGGGGCCCAGCCAGACCAGGAGGGAGGTTCCCGCGGCCACGAAGAGCAGCCGGAGGACCAGGGCGCCTATTATGCCGTAATGGAGCACCCGGTGCTGGTATTCGTCGCGCACCG
This sequence comes from Candidatus Adiutrix sp., assembly GCA_031286085.1. Taxonomy (GTDB): domain Bacteria; phylum Desulfobacterota; class Desulfarculia; order Adiutricales; family Adiutricaceae; genus Adiutrix. The sequence continues at coordinate 2,105 of JAITUX010000111.1, forward strand.
CGAAAGAGGAGAAGATGGCCAGGAAGACGAAGAGGTTGTCCACCGACAGGCTTTTTTCCAGCACATAGCCGGTCAGGTAGAGGAGACTGTCGTCCAGGCCGTGCCGGAGGCCCACCAGGCCCGCGAAACCCAGGCCCAGGGCCACCCAGATAATTGACCAGAGGGCCGCGTTTTTCAGGGAGACGGCCTGGTGGCCGCGGTGGGCCCGGAGGTCAATCCAGAGGGCGGCGGCCACTATGGCGGCAAAGACGGCGATCTCCGCCCAGGAATATTCGTTCAGCATGACGCCTCCGGAAAAAACGGCCGCCTTTGCGGGATTAATCTTTTTATTTTATCATACTGGCGGGATAAAAACAATTTGCCCGCGCCCGGCGTTTCGCGGGGAAGTGACAGGTTTGACTTTGCCCTGGCCTTTATGGTAAGCTACTAATATGAGGTAGAAATAACTACAGCGGTATCCGCCCGGTTGGCCGTGTTTTTTTGTCCCGACCGGCCTGGCCGGGTGCGGGCCGATGGATTTTTAAGGCTCCAGCGGAAGGCTTTCCGGTCGGAGCCGAGGTTTTTCATTCGCACAAGTCAAACAGGGAGGATGGGTGATGAAACCTGATTTCGTGGGTTCCCTAACGCTTCTTAATGGGCCTTGGATTCCTTTGCGGTCGCTGGTGGCGGTTCTGGTGTTAGGTCTCGCCGGCCTGGGACTTTCCGGTTGCGCCTCAAAATATGGAAAACAAACCACCGCGGTCAACCTCTACCCCGACTGCTATGAACCCATTAAAAAATTGCGCGATGAAGAGAAACGCGTCGCCAATACGACGATTGCCTCGGCGGCGGGAGCCGGCGCCGCAACCATGGCGATTTGCCTTATCACCAAATCGGACAATTGCCTCCCCAAGGCCCTTGCGGTGGCCGCCACTACCGGCGCTCTCGGCTATTTCTCGGCGGTTCAGCAAAGAAGCCAGGATGAAACCGCCAGGATGGCCCAGTACATGCAAGACCTCGACGGCGACATCTCCAACCTGAACATCGCCACGGCCTCAGCCCGTATGTCCATACAGTGCTACCAGAAAAAATTCAACACGAGCCTGGCCCAGTATAAAAAGAAGGCCATCTCGCGCGAGGAGCTTGACGCCTCCTACCGGGAAATCAAAAGCGGCGTCAATGAGTCGCAGGGCATACTGGGACGGGTCATCGTGAATGCCCAGAAAAGCGATGAACTCTATGCGGCGGCCATTAACGAGGAGGAGAAACTCAAGACCGGCCGCGGACAAACTGGCCAGCGGGCGCCGCAGTCAAAGTCCCTGGATGACGTCAAGGTCGCGCGGACAAGCTATAAAGCCAGCATAGAGGAAGCCCGGAAAACCCAAAAAGAGCTCGACGATTTCAGCGCCAGAATGGCTGAGAACATGAGTTGAAACACCCGCCGGCCCGGCCAGCTTTTTTCAACCGGTTGGAAGTTGGCCGGGCGGACCGGCATGGCGACGGAAACCGCCCTTAGCACCGTAAAAAAGCCATGAAGCCTGCTATGAAAGAAGATGCGGCGGCCAAAGGCCCCAAACCCCTAGGCGGCAGAATACTGCCCATCGTTGTTTTTTTCTGCCTGCTCCTCGGCCTGGGGGCGGTTTTGTTCGCCCTGTGGAAAAGGGAGACGCAAAATTCCCCCCCTCCGCCGGCGGCGGCCAATGAGGAAATAGAGTCTCTGCGCCGGCAAAAAGCGGAGCTTGAGGAGCGGTTGCGGGATGAGCCGTGTGTGCTGCGGCGGAGCCTCGGCCAGCCCCAAGGGCCGGCGGCGGCCGACCAGGCGGCCCCGGGCGGCCCGGCGGCCGTAGCGCCTTCCCCGGGCCCCCAAGAGTCGAAATATGAAAGCGTGGACAGGATAGAAGACGCGACGGTTTTCATCATCAGCGCGGCCGGGGGGGATGTTTCCATAGGCACGGGCTTTTTCGTCGCTCCCGACATGGTGCTCTCCAATGCGCACGTGGTCGGCGACGCCGCGGCGCGGGTCCTGGTCATAAACCGCAAATTGGCCGCGCCCGTGGAGGCCTC
>JAITUX010000119.1 GCA_031286085.1 Candidatus Adiutrix sp.
CCTGGATGGTCCAGGCCGGCGTCGGGCCGTCGCAGGTGGTGGCCGTGGCTTCGCTCGCCTGGAATTTGTTTTCGCTCAGGCTCTCGATGACCGTGCCGGTCAGGTAGTAGTTTTTGCGGGAGAAAAAGAGCCGCCCCCGGTAGATCTTGGCCAGGGATAATTCCAGGTTGACCGCGGCCCGTTCGGCCTCCATCCGGAATTCCGGCGCTTCCAGGCGGACCGAGCCGGCGGCTTCCGCGACTTTGGTCCGGTTGTGCCATAGGGCCCGGTCGGCCGTGAGGATTTCCTGGCCGCGCCTTAAGCTGACCCGGCCGATGAAAATGGTCAAATCCAGGTTTTCGTCTTGTTCTATCCGGTCGGCCCGGATGATGACGGGTTCTTCCTGGCCCTTTATGAGTATTTCCACTTGCCCGGTTTCGGATAGCCCGGTCGTCGGCGGCCCGGTGTCGGGCTGTGCGGCTTGAGACTCAGCCGAGGCCGTTCCGGCCGGCCCGAAAACCGGGAGCAACAGGAGCAGGGCCAGGAGCCGGAGGGCCGGGCCGCGGGACAGGGAACGGACCGCCCCCCCTCCCGGCCCGGCCCGGCCGTTTATGTCGGCGGAGGTTTTCAATCAGTTGGACTCCACCGGCCCCAGGCCTTTCAGGTAGGCCAGGCTTTCGCCAACCGTGAACAGGGAGCCGCTCAGGACCACCAGGTCTTCGGGTTCGGCTTCCGAGGCGGCGGCCTGGAAAGCTTCTTCCAGTTCGGGGTGCAGGGTGGTGGGAGCCGAAAGCGGACCTAAGGCGGCCGTCATCTTGTCCCTCAAGAGTTCCGGCGAGGCGGCCCGGCTGAAGCGGGGCCGGGTCAGGTAGAGACGGTCGGCCAAGGCCAGAAGGGGGCTCAAGACGCTGGCGATGTCCTTGTCGGCCATTATCCCCACCAGGAGGTGGAGACGCCGCCGGGGCAGGCCGGCCAGGTGGCCGGCCAGGGCCAGGGCGCCGGCCGGGTTGTGAGCCCCGTCCACCAGTAGGGGGGCGCGGGCCCGGGCGCCCGTCGGCGGCCAGGCCCCGGGGGCCCAGCTTTCGGCCCGGCCCGGCCAGACGGCCCGGGCCAAGCCGGCCCGGAAGTGTTCGGCCTTGAGTTCAAAGCCCTGGGCCCTAAGCAGGCGGCCCAAGGCCAGGGCCACGGCGGCGTTGTCAAGCTGGTGGGCGCCGGCCAGGTTAAGGGGCAGGTCGGCCCACGTCTCGCCGCCCTGGGTGAAGCTTATCAGGGTGCGGCCGGCCTGGTCCCGGCCGGCGGGCTCGGTTTTGAAATCGCGGCCCAAGGCCAGCCAGGGGCTGTTTTTTTCGGCCGCCGTCCGGGCGATGACCGCTTCGGCCTCGGGGTTCAGCCGGCCCGTGACCAGGGGGCGGCCGGGTTTTATGACGCCGGCCTTTTCGGCGGCGATGGCGGAAATGGTGGAGCCCAGGTGTTCGGTGTGTTCCAGGGTGACGTTGGTTATGGCCGCGGCCAAGGGTTCGATGACGTTGGTGGAGTCCAGCCGGCCGCCCAGCCCGGCTTCAATGACGCCCACTTCCACCCCCTGCTCCCGGAAGTAAAGGAAGGCCATGGCGGTGACGAATTCAAAGAAGGTCGGCGGCGATTCCGGGTCCACCAGGGGCCAGATGCGGGCGCAGAGGCGCAACACGTCCGGTTCGCTGATGAGGTCCGGGCCGATGATGATTCTCTCCCGGAAGGTCACCAGATGGGGCGAGGTGTAGAAGCCTGTCCGGTAGCCGGCTTCGTCCAGCCCGCTTTTGAGCATGACCCCCACCGAGCCCTTGCCGTTGGTGCCGGCCAGGTGGATTAATTTAAGGCTCCGCTGGGGGTCGCCCAGCCGCGCCAAAAGGGTCCTCATGTTCTCCAGGCCGAACTTCATGCCGAATTTCTGCAGGTCGAACAGCCGTTGTATTTCTTTTTGGTAGGTCATGCCCAAATGTTGGTCCCCTGGCTTCGGGGACCGGTCAAATTTTCACCAGTCTAGCGTATTGGATTATAACATTTTTTATACCGAAAAGGTCAAAATCTATGACCGCCCGCGGGCCCAGAATTTCGACCGCCCGGCCGGCGCCGTAAACGGGGTGGCTCACTCTCTGGCCGGCCTCAAGGTCGGTCAGAAAGTCCTTCCGGGCGGCGGGCGGGCGGGTTGGCGCCGGTCGGTCCGGCCAAGCCTGGGCCGTCGGCGGGCGCCGGTTTTCCTTAAGGCCCAGGAGGCCGCTTCCCGGCGGGAGGTCGGCCAGGAAACGGCTGGGGGCGGCCAAGGCGCCGGACCAGCGGTCGATAAGGCCCAGGGGCAGCATGATGTATAACAGGTCTTCGGCCCGGGTCACGGCCACATACATGAGGCGGCGTTCCTCTTCCAGTTCGGCCTCGGTGCGGGCGGCGTAGGCCGGGGGGAAGCGGCCTTCCACGGCCGAGAGCAGGAAAACCGCCTTCCACTCCAGCCCCTTGGCCGAGTGAATGGTGGACAGGGTCAGGGTCTCCCTTTTTTCCTCGGCGGCCACCCGCTTATGGTTGGGCGGGTCCAGGGTCAGTTCGTCCAGGAAGAGGCGCAGGTCGTCCCGTTCCCCGGCCATGCGCATAAGTTCCCGGAGGTCGCTCTGCCGGTCCGGCCAGTCGTCGGGATAAAGGTCGCGCAGCCGGGGCAGGTAGAATTCGGCCACGGCCTGGGTCTGGGCGGCCAGGTCCTGCCCTTCCTGGGCTATCCGCGCCAGTAGCCCGGCCAGGGGGGCCAGGGCTTTTTGGAGCCGGCCGCCCAAGGGGGCGGAAGCCAGGGTCAAAAGCCCGTCCCTCCGCCCGCCCAGCCAGGCCGCGGTCTCGTCGGCGCCCTTTAACCCCACTCCTTCCATCAGGGTCAGCACCCGGCGCAGGGCCAGGCCGTCGGCCGGGTTGGCCGCCAGGCGCAGGAAGGCCAGAAAATCCTTGATGTGGGCCGCTTCCAGGAATTTGCGGCCGCCGTATTTGGTGTAGGGCAGGCCGCGGCGCACCAGTTCCACTTCCAGGTCGAAGGAATGGGCCGAAGCCCGGAAGAGCACGGCTATGTCCCGGAGGGCCAGGCCTTCGGCCAGAAGTTCCTCGATGCGGGCGGCCACGGCGCCGGCCTCTTCGGCCAGGTCCTGCACGGGCTTGAGTTCCGGGGCCTGGCCGGCCCCGCGCATGGCCACCAGGGTCTTGTCGTAGCGTTCCCGGGCCTTGGCGATGAGGTGATTGGCCAGGGTCACTATGGGTTCCCGGCTGCGGTAGTTCTCTTCCAGTTTCATTATCCGGGTGCCTGGGAAGATTTTGGGGAAGTCCATGATGTTTCTGAAGCTGGCCCCCCGGAAGGCGTAGATGGACTGGGCCTCGTCGCCCACGGCGGTGACCCGCTGGTGGTCCCGGCCCAGGAGGTGGGTCAGGCGGGCCTGGACCGGGTTGGTGTCCTGGTATTCGTCCACCAGTATGTACTCGTAGCGGCCGGCTAGGCGGCGGCGGATGTCCTCGTGTTCCCGCAGCACGGTTTCCAGCCCCGTCAGGAGGTCGTCGAAATCCATCAGGGCGTTTTTGAGTTTCTGGGCCCGGTATTCCCGGCCGATTTTTTCCAGGAGGGGCGTGTATTCCTGGAAGTGGGCGAAGCTTTCGGCCACGACTTCGGCCAGGGGCCTATCCTTGTTGACCGCCTGGCTCAAGAGGCTGAACAGGGCCCCTTTTTGAGGGAAGCGTTTGTATTTTTTTATTTCGGGCATCTCGCCGCGTATGCGGGCCAGAAGGGCTTCGGCGTCGTCCTGGTCCATGATGGAGAAGCCGTCCGGGTAGCCCAGCAGATGGGCCGTGGGCCGGAGCAGGGCGTTGGCCAGGGAGTGAAAGGTGCCCCCGGAAACCTGGCCGGCCCGGTGTCCGGCCAGGGCCATGGCCCGGTCCAGCATTTCCCGGGCCGCCTTGCGGGTGAAGGTCAAGAGGAGGATGGCCGGCGGCGGGACGCCCTGGTCCACCAGGTGGGCCACCCGGTGGACCAGGGTGCGGGTTTTGCCGCTGCCGGCCCCGGCCACGATGAGCAAGGGGCCGCCTTCATAGGTGGCCGCGGCCAGTTGGGAAGGGTTGAGCCGGGCGGCCAAGCCCGGCCGGGCTTGGCCGCCCGGCTCCTGGTCCGGCGGCCCGGCCGCCAAGCCTTCAAAGAGGGTGTTCACGGCCGCCCGAAATGGCGGATCACGGCTTCGACCAGGCCGGGCAGGGTTGAGGTTTCGGCCTCGACCGCCACCGGGAAGCCCAGGCGCCGGGCGGTCCGGGTGGTGACCGGGCCGATGGAGGCGGCCGGGAACAGCGCCCGTTCGGCTTCGGGCACCCGGGCGGCCAAGCCTTCGGCCGTGGAAGAACTGGTGAAGGTCGTCAGGTCCGGCCGGCCCGGCAGGGGTTCGTCCCAATCCGGGTGGAAGGTCAGGTAGAGGGGCAGGTCCCGCACCTGGGCGCCGGCCCGGGCCAGGCCTTCGGGCAGGACGTCCCGGCCGGCCTTGGCCCGGGCCAGGAGCACCCGCCGGCCGGCCAGGCCGGCGGCGGCAAGGGCGGCCAGCAGGCCTTCGGCCACATGTTCGGCCGGCATCAGGTCGGCCCGGAGGCCGAAGGGGGCCAGGGCCTCGGCCGTGCCGGGGCCGATGACCGCGATTTTCATGGCGCCCAGGGCCCGGACGTCCCGGCCGGAAGCCATAAGGCCGCGCAGAAAGATTTCCGCGCCGGTGGGGCTGGTGAAGACCAACCAGTCATAGCCGGATAAATCATTGAATATTCCGGTTTCGGCCAGGCTGGCCGTGGCTATGACGGGTCTGGCCCAGACTTCGGCCCCCAGTTCGGACAGGAGGGCGGCCAGGCGGCCGGCCCGCTCCTGGCCCCGGGTGACCAGAAGGCGGCGGCCGAAGAGGGGCAGTTTTTCAAACCAGCCCAGTTCCGGCCTCAGCCTGGCCACTTCCCCCACCACCAGGACGGCCGGAGCGCCCAGGCCGGCTGCCCGGGCCCGGGCCGGAAGGTCGGCCAGGGAAGCCGCGACCGTGCGCTGCCTCGGGGTGGTGCCCCACTGGATAAGGGCGGCCGGGGTGTCCGCGGCCCGTCCGGCCCGGATAAGGGCCTGGCAGGAGAATTCCAGGCCGGCCACGCCCATGACCATGACCAGGGTGCCCATCTTGGCCAGGGCCGCCCAGTCGTGGGCCGAGGCCGTCTTGTCCGGGCTTTCGTGCCCGGTGATGAGGGCGGCCTGGGAGCTTAGGCCCCGGTGGGTCAAGGGGATGCCGGCGTAGGCGGCCGCGGCGACGGTGGAACTTACGCCCGGGACGACCTGGAAGGGCAGGCCGGCCCGGGCCAGTTCCAGGGCTTCCTCACCCCCCCGGCCGAAGACATAGGGGTCCCCGCCTTTGAGGCGCACCACCCGGCCGCCGGACCGGGCTTCCCGGACCAGGAGGCGGTTGATTTCCTCCTGGGGCAGGGCGTGGCAGCCGGATTTTTTGCCCACGTAGATCAGGCGGCAGCCGGCCGGAGCCAGTTTCAGGATTTCCGGGGCGGCCAGGTAGTCGTAGATGAGCGCGTCGGCCGTTTTAATCAGTTCCGAGGCCCGCAGGGTCAAGAGCCCCGGGTCGCCGGGGCCGGCCCCCACCAGATAGACGGTCCCGGTCATGAGCCGACCGCTTCACGCATTATTTCCGCCCCGCCGTCGGCAGCCAATTCGGCGGCCAGTTCCCGGCCCAGGGCCTCGGCTTCAGCCGGGGCGGCGCGGGCGGGGCCGGTTTTACGCCCCGTAAGGATGCGCCGGCCTTCGGGGTCGGCTATGAGGGCTCTGAGCCGCAGGCGGCCGTCGGCCTCTTCGGCCAGCGCGGCGGCCGGCAGTTGGCAGCCGCCGCCCCAGAAGGCCAGGAAACCGCGTTCCGCGGCCAAGGCCAGGCCGGTGGGCTCATGATGGAGGGGGCGGACGAGTTCGGCCGTCCGGGCGTCGTCCCGGCGGATTTCCAGGGCCAGGACGCCTTGGCCCGCCGCCGGCAGCATCTCGTCCGGGGAGAGGGTGACGGCCTGGGCCGGGGCCAGGCCCAGCCGGTCCAGCCCGGCCGCGGCCACCAGTACAGCCTCCACCTCGGCCCCAATTTTTTTAAGGCGGGTTTCCAGGTTGCCCCGGATGGGGCTGATTTTCAAATCCGGCCGCCGGGCCAGCAACTGGGCCCGGCGCCTTAAGCCGGAAGTGCCCACCCGGGCGCCGGCCGGCAGTCCCGCCAGGCCGCCGGGGCCGGCGGAGACCAGGACGTCGCGGAAGTCCGCCCGGGCCGGGGTCGCCCCCAGGCACAGGCCTTCGGGCAGTTTGGCCGGCAGATCCTTGGCGCTGTGGACGGCCAGGTCGATTTCGCCGGCCAGGAGAGCCTCTTCAATTTCCTTGACGAAGAGGCCCTTGCCGCCGATTTGGGCCAGGGGGGCGTCCAGTATCTTGTCGCCGGTGGTTTTGATGGGCACTATTTCCACTGCCAAGCCGGGGCGGGAAGCCGTGAGGGCCAGTTTCACCCGGCCGGTCTGGGCCAGGGACAGGGGGCTGCCCCGGGCCCCGATTTTCAGCTTCCCGGCCACGAAGGTCAGTGCCCGCAGGTGGCGCAGGCCGAACCTCCGGCACAGCCGGCGCAGCCGTCTCCAGCGGATGACTTGACCGTGCCGCCGCCGGCGCTCTTGGAGACGAAGCGGGAGGCGCTCATGAGTTTGCGGCACTTGCGGCCGCCGCAGTGGGGGCAGACCGCCTTGTGGTTCCGGCCCCGGACCAGTTCTTCAAAGTCGCGGCCGCATTTCTGGCAGTGGAATTCGTAGATTGGCATGTCTGGTGGCCCCCGCCGGCGCGTCAGTAACCCAGGTCTTCGCCCACCAGGACCACTTTTATCCGGCCCTCGGGGCGGGAGCGGTCGATGACGGCGAAGTAGTTGCAGATGCTGGTGACGGTCTGGCAGTCGTGGCAGCGTCCGCTTTTGGCGCAGGGATTGTTGTAGTTCAAGCGCTTGTTGTTCATGGGCGAGGCCACTTGCCGGGCCCGCTGCCAGGCCGCTTCCGGGGTCGGGGCCAGCTTGTTAAGGCCGACGGCCACCACGACCGAATCCGGGCCGAAAATCAGGCCGGCCACCCGGTTGCCCACGCCGTCGATGTTGTAGAGGCGGCCTTCCATATCCACGGCGTTGGCGCTGGTCAGCATGGCCGCGGCGGTGAAGACCCCGCGTTTGTAATTGTCGGCTTCGGCCGGGGTCAGGCCGGCGGTCTGGGTGGCGTGGTCCACCAGCTGCCGGCCGCTCTGGCGCAGGTGCGCGTAAACCCCCAACTGGTTCATGGTCTGGCTGCCCAGAAGGGCCAGGCTGCCGTCGGTCGGCAGCCAGTCCAGCACGGCCGCCTTGGCCTCGGCGGCCGTGGGGACATAGACGGCCTTAAAGCCCCGTTTAACCATTTTCCCGGCCACTTCCGCCGCCAGGTTTTTCTTGTGCCAGGCCACAATTTCAGCGTCGTTCATCTTGTTCACCTTACAGTTTCAGTCGTCGTTACTTCCGGCGGCCTTCCGGCTGCGGCCGCCGGCCTCCGCACCGATCTGCCGTGCGCCGGCCAGGGTCCAGGCGTCAGCCTGGTTCCAGGGCCAGGGCCATGAGGAGGGGAAACATGATTTCGTGGTGGCCCAGGAAATAGAAGCCCCGCCCGCCCTCCCGGGTGGGCCTTTCCACCACGTTGACCGAAGGGCGGTAGTGGCGGATGAAATCCATGTTGATGGTGGTCAGGTCGCTCACCCGGTACCCCAG
>JAITUX010000121.1 GCA_031286085.1 Candidatus Adiutrix sp.
CAGCAAGCCGCACCTGATGGATTTCCAAATTCCGGTAAGGCCCCGAATGCGCCGGGGGATATAATACACCAGATCAGGGGCCGACACAACAAACGGTTAAGCGGCTCATTCCGAAACCGCCTCCGCCTCCCGGGCCATAACGCGGCCGACGGCTTCCAGGACCTGGGGCATATTTATCTTGCCCAGGGGGGTCACCGGAACCTCGTCCAGGAAGACGGCCTGCCGGGGGAAGGTGAATTCCGAAAAGCCGGCCTCTTTCAAGGCCCGCCACAGCCGGGGCAGGTCCGGGTCGGGGTCGGAACTGACCAGGGCCAGCCTTTCGCCCTTGTTTTCATCGGGCAGGGCGACGACGGCCTGGGGCCGGCCGGGCCATAGAGCGCCGGCGACCTCCTCCACCGCGGCCAGGGAGACCATTTCCGCGCCGATCTTGGCGAAACGCTTGAAGCGGCCCTTGATCCAGATGAAGCCGTCGTCGTCAATCTCCACGATGTCGCCGGTGTCGTGCCAGCCGTCAACGGGGGGCCGGATCACCCCGGGTTGGTCGGGCAGAAGGTAGCCCAGCATGACGTTGGGGCCCTTGACCAGAAGCCGCCCGCCGCGCGAAACCCCTTCCACGGGCAGAAGGCGGGCGCTGATGCCCGGCGAAAGGCGGCCCACGGAGCCGGCCTTGAAATGGAAGGGGTTGTTGACGGAAATGAGCGGGGAGGTCTCGCTGACCCCGTAACCCTCGAAGATCCGGAGGCCGAATTTCTCGGCGTAGAGTTCCCTGGTCCGGGGCTTGACCTTTTCGGCCCCGGAAACCATGAAGCGCAGCCGGCCAAAATCATAGGGCTCGGCGTTGCGGCCCCAGGCCGAGGCGAAGGTGTCGCTGGCTACGGCGAAGGTGGCCCGGGTGTCGTAGATTAGTTCCGGAATCAGGTGGGCCGACAGGGGCGTGAGGTAGTTGAAGATCCGGCTGCCGTGCAGGATGGGCAAAAGGACGCAGACAGTCAGGCCCATGGAATGGAACATGGGCATGGCGTTGAAGAAGACGTCGTTCTCGTTGAAGGGCAGGCTGTATTTGAACTGGTAGGTGTTGGCCAGGATGTTGGCGTGGCTCAGCACCACCCCCTTGGGCCGGCCCTCGGAGCCGGAAGTGAAGACTATGGCGGCCGGCTCCCCGGCCCCGGCCGGCCGGGCCGGCTTGGTTCCGGCGGCCAGCCTTTCGGCCGGGGAATAGACGAAGTCCTCCACATATAGAAGCCGGACGCCCAGGCCCTCGGCCAAGGGGCCGAGACCGGTGGTTTCCAGGAAGCGGCGGGAAGTCAGGACAGTCGAAATGCGGGCCGTGGCCACGGCCGAGGCCAGGGGGCTCTGGCCCTGGCTGTAGTTCAGGAGCACCGCGGTCCGGCCCTCGGACCAGAGGCCGAAGAGGCCCAGGGTGAGGTGGTTGGAATTGGGGAGCATCAGGCCCACGTTCTCCCCCCTTTGGCTTACGGCGGCCAGGCGCCGCCCCACCAGGCGGGCCCCGCGGATGAGCCGGGCGTAAGTCAGGGGCCGGCGGTCCACGTCTTCCAGGATGGGGCGGCCCGGGCCGAAGGCGCGGGCCGCGTCAATAAGGGCGGTCCAGAGACTCCGCCCGAGGTCCGCGCTGTTCAGAAGGCTTTCGGACATGAGGTCATAAAGGGCGGCGGTCACCCGGCGCCGATGGTCGCGCTGGGCCTCGCCCTCTTTTTCCGGGCAGTCCAGGAACCTGGGGGGGTGGACGGTCATGGAGACCCGTGAGCGGACCGGCCAGAGCAGGTGGGGCCGGCAGCGGCTGAACCGGCGGTATTGCAGGCCGTCCAAAACCACCGGCACGATGCGGGCCCGGCTTTTAAGGGCGATGAGGCCGGGGCCTTCGTAGATTTTCATGAGCCGGCCGGTGTCGGTGATGCGCCCCTCGGGAAAGATGACCACGGTTTCCCCGGCCGAAAGGCTCTCGATGAGCCCCCGGGCGGCCAGGGGCTGGGCGGGGTTTACGGGCAGGGCCTTGATGGCCCGGAGGAAGGGCTTGAGCCACCAGGCTTCGGCCCACTTGGGGTCGATGGCGAAGGTCAGGCGGCCGGGCAGAAAGGCCACCAGGAAGGGCACGTCCATGAAGGAGGTATGGTTGGCCACCACCAGGGCGGGGCCGCTCTCCAGGCCGGCGAAATGCTCCAGGCCCTTGAGGCGGGGCCGATAGACCGCCTTCAAAACCCAGGCGGTGATGGTTTTGATCGTCTTTTCGGAGAAGTGGAACATGGCGGCCGCCGTGAAGACGGCCACAGCCCAAACCAGGCTCAAGAGCGCGAACAGGGCGGGGTGAAGGCCGGCCAAGAGGGCGCAGCCCAGGGCCAGGGCGGCCAAAACGGCATAGAGGGCCAAGGCCAGGGGATTACGGCCAGGATTCATCGGCTTCTTCTCCTTCCACATCCGGATCGGCCGTCATTTCCGGCCGGGCCTTTTGAATTTCGGGGTCGATGGAGGTAAGCGAGAGGAGCGCCCGGCCGGCCCCGGTCAGACTGGCCAGCCGCCGCCACCGGCCCAGGCGGACCAGCCCCAGGGCGGCCAGGCGCGCGGCTTCGGCGCCGTCCTGGGCGTCCACTTCAAAAGGCTGCCAGCCCTGGAAGCGGTCGCTTAAGTCCTTAAGAAACCGGAGGTCGGCCTCGGCCAGACCCAGGGTCTCCAGGATGCGTTCCGGGGCTCGAAGTTCCTGGTTCCAGGCGGCCAGACGTACGGCCAAATCCAGGCCCCGGCGACGGCTCAGGCGGCGGAAGCGGAGGCGGTCCAGCCAGGGAACCTTTTTGATTTTTAAAATCCCGGGGCTCACCGGCTCCGGCCGGCCGGCCCTACTCACCCGACCAGGCTCCAGGGCCAGAGGTCGGCCGGCTCGGCGGTGAAGGTCAGCTCTTCCCGGCGGACGGGGTGGACCAAAGTCAGGGAGCGGGCCCAGAGGCCGATGGCCGGGCCTGGCCCGGCCAGGGGGCTCCGGTAGCGGACATCCCCGGCCACCGGCAGGCCCAGGCCGGCCAGTTGAGCCCGGATCTGGTGCTTGAAGCCCGTTTCCAGGTCCACCTCCAAAAGGCTCAAATCCCCGAGGCGGCGCTTAAGCCGCCAATTGAGAACCGCCAGGGCGCCGGCCTCGCCGGACCGGGCCGGCCTGGTCAGGGCCCCGTCCCGGACCAGATATTGCCCCATACGGCCCTGGGAATCAGGCGGCGAACCCGTGACCAGGGCCAGGTAAAGCTTTTTGATGCGGCGCTCCCGGAACTCTCGGCCCAGGCGGGCGGCCGCCTTGGAGGTCTTGGCCAGGGCCATGACCCCGCCCACGGCCCTATCCAGGCGGTGGATGAGGCCCACAAAGGCCCGCCCCGGCTTGTTCCGGGCCAGGTAGGCCCCGGCCCAGGTCAAAAGGTCGGGCCGTTCGCTGCCGTCTGGCTGGGCCAGACGGCCCGGCGGCTTTTGAACTACCAAAAGGTGGTTGTCTTCGTATATAATTGTCGGCGCGGGCATCTTTATTATTATATATTAGGAAGGTTGGCCGGAACAAGGTAATTTTTGGCCGCGCCGCGGAGGGAGACATGGCCGCCGGAATACGCGAGACCAAGGCCGGTCTGGCCGATGAATTCGCCTCGGCCGGGCTCAGGCTCTCCGCCGACGAAGCCGAAAAATTCTGGCGTCTCCATCAGCTCCTGGTAAAAAGGAATCCGGAGGGCGACCTGACCCGCATCAGGGGGTTTTACAACCTTCTTTACAAGCACTATATAGACGGGGCCCTGGCCGCCGAATTCATGAACCCCCGGGGCCTGACCCTGGA
>JAITUX010000169.1 GCA_031286085.1 Candidatus Adiutrix sp.
CCGGTGGAAATGGATTACCACGCAGGTCATAAACCTTACGCGGGATTGTTTCACGTGAAACATATGCACAGTTTAGAAAATGCCGGGCCGCTATGGGTTGTAAGATGGGCCGGCACCCGTATCAGGCGAAGAGTCCGCGGCGCCGCCGGATGTTTGAGGCGAAGCCGAGTTCCGGCGGTGCTAACGGAGCCGGGGTCCAGGGGCGGCGCCCCGGCGCCGGGTGGGGTTCCAGGGGCAGGGGGCGCGAGCCCCCTCCCCCTGGCGGGGTTCGGGGCGGATCCCCGGTCTTCACAAGAGAAAACCGGTACGGTTGACTGCAAATGTCAAGGAGAAGCGGGGTCCGGGGCCGGCGGCCCTAGGCGGCCCCAGAAAAAAGTGAGGATGCCGGTCCGGCGGCTCAAGGGGGCCTGGAAGGGCCAATCCAGCCGCCGGGGCGGGGGTAAATCCGGCCAGCGGGTTTGGTATTCCCGGTATTTCTCTTCGGAAAAAGCCAGGACCAGGACGCCGGCGGCCCGGACGGCTTCCTCGTCTTCCCACGGCGCGGCCAGGGGATCCATATCCCAGAAGGGGCGCGGCCTTTCCGGCAGGTAGGTGGAGAAGCGGGAGACCAGGCGGTTCTCGCCGCCCACGTAGGGGATGGGCCGGGCCTCAGGCCAGGCCGCCTTGAGGGCCAGGGCCAGGGCCCGGCCGTCAACGCTGGTCGTGCCCCGGGTGAGGGCCAGGTTCTTTATGGCCACCCCGGCCCCGAAGGCGGCCAGGACCACGTAGGCCAGGATAAGGGCCTGCCGTCTCAGGGCCGGGGCCGGCGCGGCCGGCAGGCAGTAAAACAAGAGGAGCGGCCCGTAGCCCAGGAAGGCGTAAGCCCACTTGGTGGAGGCCTGGAAGCCCAGGCCCAGGACGGCGACGGTGGCCAGCAGAAGCCCCAGGGGCAGAAGCCCGGCGCAGAACAGAAAGGCCGGGGGCCGCCGCCGGGGGCCGCGGTCGGCCCGGGGCGTCTTAAGGTAGAGCCAGGCCCACAGGGCCAGGGTGGCGGCGGCGTTGCCGGCCTGGGCCAGCAGGATGCGGAGAGGCTCCAGGAGCGAGCCGGCCAGGCTCAGGGGTTCGCCCCCGGCCTTGCCCTGGGAATAGCGCAGGGGCAGGAAATCGTAATGGGCCAGCCAGGCCAGGTGAGGGAGGAAAACCAGAAAGGCCGCCAGGCCGGCCAGCCAGGGGCCGGGGGTGCGGAGCCGGCTCCGGCCCTGGGCGGAGGCGGCCAGCCAGACGCCCAGGGCCAGGAGAAAAAAAGCGTTGGTGTATTTGGCCAAGAGGGCCAGGCCCCCGGCCAGGCCCGCGGCCAGCCAGAAGGCGGCCCGCCCGGTCTGGGCCGCCCGCCAGAAATAATAGATGACCGCCGGGGCCAGGGCCAGGGACAGGACATTGACGTTGTATTGTATGGCCAGGACGTTGTAATAGATGGTGCCTTCCAGGAAGGCGGCCGCGAAAAAGGCGGCCTCCGGGGCCACAAAGCCCAGGGCCAGGCGGCGGATATAGATGAGGGCCGCTATCGCGCAGAGCTGGCCCAGGAGATAGACGGCCAAATCCGGGTCGCCCAGGACGGCCAGGAAAATTTCGGCCAGCCAGCCCGACAGGGGCGGGTGCTTGTTGGTGCCCCATTCCCAGGTCAGGCCCCAGGCCAGGGCTTCGGTGCTGTCATAATAGGCGATGCTACGGCAGAAAAAGGGGATTAAAACCCATACGGCCAGGTGGACGAGAAGAAAAATACGGAAGGCCCGGCGGCCGGGGTCGCTTTGAAGCTTGAGAACATAGGGGTCGGGGCCAGTCATGACCGGCCCATGATAAACCAAGCCCCGCGACTTGTCCAGCCAGCCAGCCAGGGTTGAACCCTGGACCCCTGGCCGGCGAACAGCGGAGCGGAGCCGGTTTAATCGGCCGTGGCCGGATATTTGATGGCCTGGGGCCCACGGCCCCGGGGGCTTGCCAGAAGGGGCTGATTTCTGATAAAAAGATAATTCGGCCAGGCGTTTGACAGGGCCGGGCCGCAAGAATTGATTGAGGTGAGATTCAGGACCGCCCATGCGCCGTGACTTTTTCCGGAAATCCGCCCCCGCCCGGCGGATGGGCTTCAGGTCCGGCGCTTGGCTGCTTCTGCTGGCCGGCGCGGCGGCGGCCTGCGGCGGCCAGACCACGACCACCTCCACCATCGGCCGTTCGGCCGTATCGGTGGCCCAGGAAAGCCGGGCTGAAAGCGGCCGGCACTACACCCTGGGCCCCCAGTTCGCGGACCAGCTTCAAGACCTCCTGGGACGGGAGGCCGAGGTTCTGGGCGGCAGCCGGGAGGGCGTGCCCCTGGAACTCAACCGCCAGGTGCTCCTGAACATCAACCGCTTCCTGAACGAGGACCGGGGCTTCATCACCCGCAGCCTGGCCCGGGGCTCCAAATACATCCCCATGATGAAGGGCATCTTCCGGCGGAAGGGCCTGCCGGAGGATTTGGTCTACCTGGCCCTCATTGAAAGCGGCTTCAACAACCAGGCCGTCTCCAGCGCCGGGGCCGCCGGGCCCTGGCAGTTCATCACCTCCACCGGCCGGCGCCACGGCCTGGTCATCAACGACTGGGTGGACGAGCGCCGGGACCCTGTCCGGTCCACCTACGCCGCCGCCGACTACCTCATCGCCCTTCACGACGCCTTCGGCTCCTGGCCCATGGCCATTGCCGCCTACAACAGCGGCGAGGGCAAAATAATAAGGGGCGTCAGGAATTACGGGGTCAGCAATTTTTGGGACATGTCCAGCGCGGGCGACCACCTGGCCTACGAGACCAAGATATACGTGCCCAGCTTCCTGGCCGCCACTTTCATAGCCAAGGACCCGGCGGCCTACGGCCTGACCATAGACGACGCCCAGCCTCCCGACCAGTGGGAGGAAGTCAGCCTGCCCCAGCCCGTGACCCTGGCCGAGGCCGCCCAGTTCACCCATACCAGCGTCGCGCGCCTGCGGGAGCTGAACCCCCACTTGAAAAAGGCGGTCACGCCGCCCAACGAGGTCAATTTCATCCTGCGCCTGCCCGAAGGCTCGCGCCAGGATTTCATAACCGCCTATCGCAAGTCCGGCCTGGGCCAGGCCCAGGCGGCCGAGACCCTGCCCCCGGCGCCCCGGGCGGGCGCGACGGATTTGGCCCATCTGCGGCCCGAACTGGAGGCCGCGTCTTCCCACGTGCCCCTGGAGACCCCCATTTCGCGGGCGGCGCCGCCTCGCCCGGTGACCCATACGGTGGTCGCCGGCGATACCTTGGGCGGCCTGGCCCGGAAGTATCATACCTCGGTCGGGGAATTGCTCCGCTTAAACAAACTCAAGAGCGACCGCCTGCGCTTGGGGCAGAGCCTGAAGGTGAAGGAATTCCCGGGCCTGGCCCCGGCCGCGCCCATGGCGGCCCAGGCCTCGTCGGCCATAGCCCCGGCCTCGCCGGCCGTAGCCCCGGCCTCGCCGGCCGCGGCCGCGGCCGCGCCGGGCGGTATTTATACCGTGGTCCCCGGCGGCACC